>DATBDI010000274.1:0-2304 GCA_036270025.1 Candidatus Udaeobacter sp.
GCTGCAAAAGTTCGCGGACTCGACATCACTTGTGGCTGTTTTGGTCACGCCAGCCAGCACTGGAGTTTTGCTTCTCACCTGGCGACCAATCTCGCAATTCTCGCCGCGTTAGTTGTGCTCTCACTTCGAAGTGCAGGCAGACGAGAGCCTGGCCATCACTGAGATTGATTGCGTGGGCGCGCGAAGTCCGCATCGTCTGCGAATGCTGGGTGGGAGTCCAATGAATCTCCGGATGCTGCTCGGCTGCTGGCTTTGCGTTTCCGTCTTTGTGCAGATGGGCGCATCAGCGGCACCGACTCCGACGCAACAGCCGAGCTTGTCTCCGGCAGCGGCACAGCCCGCTGGAACAACGCTCGACCAAACTACATCGAACGACGCGGCGAAGGTCGAGAGCAGCGTGCGTCCCGCGGTGATTTTGGTGACGATTTTCGATCCAAAAGGCAATCTATTGCGAACGGAGACGGGCTTTTTCATTTCCGCCGACGGCAGAGTTGCCACGACGGCACGCGGATTGGAGGGTGGAGCAAACGCCGTCGCAAAAATGAGCGACGGCGGGATCTGCAACGTCAGTGGAATACTCGCCTCATCGAAGGAGTTGAATTTGGCAGTTCTACAGGCGGACACGAAGAAGATTCCCTTTCTCGAAGTGAACAAGAACGGCAATTTGGCACAGGGGACACGTGTCGTATTGGTTGGCAGCGCATTGGCCGGAAACGACGGGAGCGCTCGTGAAACAACGATTATTGCAGAACACGGCAACGATTTGGAACTCGAAGGAACGACTCCTGCGAGTGCTGCTGGATCTCCTGTGGTGAATGACGCGGGCGAGCTTGTGGGCATTGTCACTTCAGCCGGGCAAAAGACAGTTGGCCGGTCTTCCGCTGCACTGGAATCGCTGCTGTCTCACATTACGGCTGATACTCGGGCCCGATGGGCCGCGTCAGCCGAACCGTCACCCACACCGCACTCGACACCGAAACCGCGACTGCTCTACGCGCCCGCGCCATCGTTTCCCTCCGGGTTCTCGCGGGGCGGCGTTTCGGGAACAGGTCGCTTCCGCTTAAGCTTCGATGCGAAAGGCAACGTCATAAATGCGCAAGTCGTCACATCCACCGGAAATCCGTACTTTGACCAAGCAGCGATGCAAACGCTTAGACAGTGGAAATCGTCGCCAAGCCAGGGGTGGGCAGTGACAGTGCCTGTGACGTTCCAAACGAGGTAACGCGGAAAAGTGCGCGCCTGCTGCATGGCGCGCCCCCGCTTTAGGTGCCGACTGAGCGTTTAGCTGGCCGAATCCGAATCATGAAAATCCGTCCGGCAACAGACGCAGATCACGACGCCATTTGGAAAATTTTTCATGAGATTGTCGCCGCAGGAGATACATACGCGCTCGATCCAAACATGTCGCGCGAAGAGGCGCTGGCTTATTGGTTTAGCGCTGACACGCACACGTGGGTTGCTGAAAGCGATGACCGGGTTGTTGGAACGTACATTTTGAGGCCGAATCAGCTCGGGCCGGGCTCGCACGTCGCGAACGCCGGCTTCATGGTGGCGTCACACACGCAAGGCTCAGGCCTAGGACGCGCAATGGCAGAGCATTGCCTGGCCCAGGCACGTCGAATGGGTTTTCGGGCCATGCAGTTCAATTGCGTTGTTTCGACCAACACTCCGGCCGTCCATCTGTGGGAGCAGCTCGGGTTCAAAATCGTCGGCACCTTGCCCGGCGCATTTCGCCATCCTAAAAAAGGATTCGTGGACGTGTATGTGATGTACAAGTCGCTGCTGTAGCCGCTTCGCTGTGCGAAGCGAATGATCACGGCTCACGCGCGGATCGCGTCGCCCACAGGGCGACGGCTACAGGCAGAGGCTAAACAAGCATTGCAAAAGAACTGATTTCCTGCTGAAGCTAGCGTGAAATGCAGACCGTGATCCAGGTAATCGCGACTGGGACCGGATCGTTGCGAAACAAAATCATGAGCGACCCGCAGCTCGAAAAGAAATTCGAGTTCATCAAAATCTGGCACAAACAGCCGGGCCGCCCGCACGGTTGGGCAAAAATACACAGCGCTCGGGACGTACACGGCGCGATCAATCTCGAGTGGCACGCGCGCAGCAAAACTCTTATCTGCCGCGTTGTGACAAAGCTTGGCAATAAGCCGAACTCAATTATCGGCGATTTTGTCGATTATTTGCTGGCACGTCACCAGAGCCGCATTCTGGCAATTCACATCATGCGACGCTGAGTTCTGCGTAGGCCGGAGCCTACGCGATCTTACGGATCGGACATTTGGGAAAACACGAGGT
>DATBDI010000275.1:0-1857 GCA_036270025.1 Candidatus Udaeobacter sp.
GATGGCGATTTCGACGTCGAGCGGTTTAAGGCGGCGGTGCGGATTTTCATCACCGCGCAGGAGATCATCGTCGATAACGCCAGCTACCCGATCAGGGAGATCGCGGAGAACTCACATGTTTTCCGAACCCTCGGACTCGGCTACGCCAATCTGGGTTCGCTGATCATGAGCTATGGGCACGGCTACAACAGCGAGGAAGGCCGGGCGCTTTGCGGCGCGATCACGGGCATCATGACAGGAGAAGCCTATGAACAAAGCGCGCGCATCGCACAGGCGATTGGGCCGTTCCCGGGCTACTACGACGCGCGCGCCAGCGGCTTTTCGAAGCCCGTTGCCAAGGACAATGTCGAATCAATGCTCGAAGTGATTAAGCTGCATCGGCAGGCAGTGCGCGAGGTTTCCGACGCGCCACAGTTTGCTCATCTAAAGAAAGAAGCTGCAAAAGTCTGGGATAGCGCCGCGGACCTCGGCAAGTGCTACGGCTACCGCAACGCGCAAGTGACCGTGCTCGCGCCGACCGGCACAATCAGTTTCCTGATGGATTGCGACACGACGGGGATCGAACCGGACATTGCGCTCGTGAAATACAAGCTGCTGGCAGGCGGCGGCATGTTCAAGATCGTAAATCAAACGGTCAAGCTCGCTCTGGAAAAGCTCGGTTACAATTCCGAGGAAATCGAACGCATCATCGCGCACATCGACGCGTTCGACACGATCGAGGACGTCACCGATACCGACGGAACGAAAATCTCATCTGGCGTGAAGCCTGAGCACCTGCCTGTGTTTGATTGTGCATTCAAACCATTCAAAGGCGAGCGCTCGCTGCATTACCTGGCGCATCTGAAAATGATGGCGGCAGCCCAGCCGTTCCTCAGTGGCGCGATCTCCAAGACTGTGAACATGCCGGAATCAGCGACGGTGGACGACATCATGAACACCTACGTCGAAGGTTGGCGGCTCGGGTTGAAATCGATCGCAATTTATCGCGAAGGCTCAAAGCGCTCCGCGCCTCTGAACACCCGAAAGACAAAAGACATGGGCGCTGTAGTCCCGCAACTGCGGGATGATGCCGGTGATGAGGCCGATGCGCTTGCAAACCGCATTCTGGAGCTCGAGCTAGAACTCGCCACGGTGCGCAGTCGCGCCGATCAACCGGTTCGTCATCGCATGCCGGACACGCGCAACTCCATGACGCACCGTTTCGAAATCGCCGGTCACGAAGGCTACATCACCGTGGGTTTGTACGAAAACGACCAGCCCGGCGAACTGTTCATCACAATGTCCAAGGAAGGCAGCACGATCGGCGGTTTGATGGACACAGTCGGAACGCTTACTTCGATAGCATTGCAATACGGCGTTCCGCTCGAGAGCCTCGTGAAAAAGTTCGCGTATCAGCGGTTCGAGCCGAGCGGCTTCACAAAAAATCCGGACATTCGTCACGCGACCAGCATCACGGATTACGTATTCCGCTGGCTAGCGTGCCAGTTCATCGACGGCTACAAGGAAGCGACTTCGCCGAGCCGCACCCAGCCCGATCTGCCGCTGAAGGAAATCACGGATATTGAAAAGAAAGCAGTGAACCGCCCCGTCACCGATCTGGCGCATACCGCCGACAAAGCGGTCATTGACGTAATCACCAGCAACGCGTCCGCCAATGACACACACGCGGGGCACAGCGGAAACGGCAACGGTCACGCCGACCGCGTGAGAGTGGCACTGGGGAGCATCTTCATGGGCATCACCTGCTCGGTGTGCGGCAGCGACAAAGTCATCCGCGCCGGCGCCTGCGGCGTCTGCACCGAATGCGGCACGAGCCAGGGCTGTAGCTGAGACCCGATATTCGCAGGTAACGTGGCG
>DATBDI010000276.1:0-8668 GCA_036270025.1 Candidatus Udaeobacter sp.
GAAGGCGTTTCGTGATTGGTCACAGACACCGGCAACCGATCGCTCGCGCTTTCTACTGCGCATCGCCGATTTGATTGAACGGGATCTGGAGAAATTCGCGCGCGCCGAGTCGATCGATACTGGCAAGCCGATTTCGCTGGCACGCTCATTGGATATCCCGCGCGCAGTCGCGAACTTCCGATTCTTTGCCACCGCGATTTTGCACACCGAATCGGAAGCGCACATCACCGACAACGTCGCGTTTAATTACACACTGCGTCAGCCGCGCGGTATCGCCGGACTGATTTCGCCATGGAATCTCCCGCTTTACTTATTGAGTTGGAAAATCGCGCCGGCCATCGCGGTCGGAAACACCGCCATCGCCAAGCCAAGCGAGTTAACGCCGATGACAGCTTACATGCTCTGCGAAATCGCGCGCGAAACCGGTCTGCCGAATGGAGTTCTCAATGTCGTCCACGGCACGGGGCCGAATGTCGGCTCCGCGATTACGGCTCATCCGAAGATCAACACCATCTCGTTCACCGGCGGTACCGCCACAGGGCGCAAAGTTGCCGAAGCGTGCGCGCCGTTGTTCAAAAAGGTGTCGCTCGAGCTTGGAGGCAAAAATCCAAACATCATTTTCGCGGATGCCGATCTCGATGCCGCGATCGCCGGCAGCGTACGCTCATCATTCGCAAACCAGGGACAGGTCTGCCTGTGCGGGTCGCGCTTGTTTGTCGAGCGATCCGCCTACAAGGATTTCGTCGAGCGCTTCATCGAAAGGACGGCACAGTTGTGCTTCGGCGATCCGCTGGACGAAAATACCGAGCAGGGCGCGATCGTGAACAAGACACAGCTGGAAAAGGTAAAGTTCTATGTCGATCTCGCGCAGAAAGAAGGCGGCAAAATCGCGCTCGGCGGTTCTGCGCCGGAAGCGCCTAACGAACGTTGCCGTGAAGGTTATTTCTTCCAGCCGACGGTCATTACCGGACTGTCGGTTTCATGCCGCACAAATCGCGAAGAAATTTTCGGCCCCGTCGTAACAATCACGCCCTTCGACAGCGAAGAAGAAGTGATCAGTCACGCGAATGACGTCGAATATGGCCTCTCGTCGAGCGTCTGGACGCAAAACCTGAGCCGCGCTCATCGCGTCGCCGAGCGAATCAACACAGGCACGGTCTGGGTAAATTGCTGGCTCGTGCGCGACCTGCGCGTCCCATTCGGCGGCATGAAACAAAGCGGTGTCGGCCGCGAAGGCGGCGAAGAAGCGCTACGTTTTTTCACCGAGCCTAAAAACGTCTGCATCGCAAGGTAGGAGCAACTAATTGAGTTTTCCTGAACGAGGACGTGAGCGGTGATAGAACGCGTGCTAGAATTTGGTTCCAACCTTCATGTTACCCACCAAGGAGTGTCTCATGAAAGTATACGCGCAGAAACAGAATCAGCCTCAGCAGCAAGTATCACTTAGCATCACAAGGTCGAGTGCGAAGCCCCTTGCGGCAAGTTATGTAGTTCATCCAGGCATGCAGCTGCAGCGCACGATTAGAAATCAAGCTGTACAGCGATCGCTCCACGCTAACGCTGAAGGTCTCGAACTGGGTTCGGATACCCCTGCGACACCTCGCTTCACCCATGATTTCAGCCGGATACCGGTGTACCCCAAAACGCCAGTCAAGCCCCAGGCAAAACTCACCGTCAGTACGCCGGGCGACCTCTGTGAGCAGGAAGCCGACGCAATCGCAGATCGAGTAACGCGGATATCCGACGATCAAGCTTCACCATCAAAACACCATCAATCACCGACAAAACCCATGTCAGTACGATTAGCACCTTCAGTTCAGACGAAAAGTGAAAGCGGTGCTGCTGTAGGCGGCGCAGTGAGCAAGAAAATCTTTGCCTCGCTGGGTCGCGGCAATGACATGGAGCCCAACACGCAGGCTTTTATGCATCGTCGTTTCGGTACAGATTTCAGCAATGTCAGAATCCACGCAGATGCCGATGCCGCGCACATGAACCGTGAACTCGGCGCCTACGCCTTTACAGTCGGTCGCGATATTTATTTCGGCTCCGGACAATACGCCCCCGGCACGAACCCCGGCAGACACTTACTGGCGCACGAGCTAACCCATACCATTCAGCAGGGGCATTCGACCGCCATGCAGCAAGAGACCACGCCGCGCCGGCAGTCGATCGAAGGATTGGGCATCTTGAACGACGAGGGCAGACCCGAGGGGGTGGAACTGCCAGAGGTAGGTCCCGAAAGCGAGAATGAGGCAGAAGGACCCGCAGAGGCAGATCTGTCAGAATCGATTCAAATGCAGATTCAGCGGTCCACGAAATGGGTGGGCGCGACAGTCCATGAGGACTTGAACTTGGCCGAGATCGTTATGAACGGTGGGGCTCCCGTCACGTGGCATATGCTGAACGGAACGATGCTCAAGACCGAAGCGGATGCGGATAATTCGATCGAAGTCCCCACGCTTTCGACGAGCGGCTCTGGATCTGACTGGAAAGCCAAAGTGGATACGGTCAAGAAGCAGGAGGGTGGAGATGATGAGACTGTCCTCGCACCGGGGCCGTGGAGTACAGTTGTACCGAAAGATGATGTCGGAACCAAATACGGGCTTGCGGCTTGCAGCGGCGCAGACGATTCAACATTCTCGGCTCTCGGGAAACCTTCCGATAATGCAGTTTACAAAGGCAATCGCCGGCACGAAGACCAGCATGTGGCGGATGACAAAGCCTCCTTTGAGCAGACGGTCGTAAAGTGGGATAAAAAACTGGAGAAGGCAAAAAGCAAAGGCACCACGTTCAAAAGCACCGACGAGGGCAAAGCAAAAGATGCCTTGTGGACAGCGATGGGCGGCACGCCGCAACAAGTCGCACGCAAGTATCGCTCCTTGGGCTTCAGCAAGGGTACCGCATTCCATGCCACCGCAAAGGGAGGTAAGATGAAGCCCTCCAACTCAAAGGCGAATCCGGATTGTTCCATCTCTTCTGTCGAAATCAGAAACCCGTCGTAACCCGCGTGATTTTTTTAATCGTGCGTGCATCCGTTCGTCCGGTTTCACTGAGTCTGATGTAGTCCGATGGATGCTACAACAGGGCTGCTTTCCACACTCGACATCCGTCATGAGAACGGTATTTGGGTTGATCTGCGGATCGCGAATAACGGAGAAAAAACGGTCTTGATTCACAATCCCGGGAATTACCGACCGACCGAGGGATGGGAGTTGTCCCGTGAAGCCTATAATGTGGCGGTGCTTCTCTCTTTTCACTTTCTGGAAATGATCTTGACACGGGAGGATGGAATTCCGGTTGAGTCGAGTGGCATCGCAATGAGGGCTGACCATATTGGCGAGCCGCCCGTTGCGCTCAGGCCACACGCTGTCTTGACGATCTCCATCCCCTTGCATGAATTCTATGATTTGGAAAGCAGGGTGAATTATTCGCTTGAACTGACATATGGAGACAACAATCTAAAGGTTCATGCTAAGACTCAGTTTCAATATCCTTGAGGACTAGTTAACGAGGGTCAGTTTACAGTTGATATGCTGCGCGACCTGTTCGGCGGCATGAAACAAAGCGGCGTCGGCGGCGAAGGTGGCGAAGGAGCGCTCCGGTTCTTCACCGAACCAAAAGACGTCTGTATCGCGAAATAGTTGATCCTGGATCGACAATTGCCGATGGTCGATCATGTGTCGAGCCATCAAGATCCTGCATAATTTTTCACCACCAGCGACGAATGACGAGATTCGCGCTTCGTCGCTCCAATTTGTTCGGAAGCTTTCCGGATTTACAAAGCCATCGCGCGCAAACGAAGAAGTATTCAATCGCGCGGTGGATGACGTGGCCCACGCCGCTCATCATCTACTTGAATCGCTGGTCACCAATGCGCCGCCGCGGAACCGCGAAACGGAAGCGTTGAACGCGAAAACACGATCGGCGAAACGATATCGGACAGCCAGGACCGTCGCGGCCTGACGGATTGTCCACAGATTTGCGCAGATCTTCGCAGGTTACAGAAAACAACACTCCTCTCAGAAAATCTGTGTGAATCTCCGCAATCTGCGGATTCAAAAAAAAGGAATTCGTTTTCATCCGGGTAATCCGCGGCCAGGAAAGCGAAATGAGTAAAGCCATGACTCGAGCGTGGATCTTTATTGCGTCCGAAGCGGTTGCGAGTTGTTAGTTTTCTCGGGCCGTCGCTGCAACAGCTTAACCAAGTGTTGAAGGAAACGCTGTAGTCAGGCTAATCTGCGATTGGCCTGACTAGAGATATCGGAGCCGGCCCATGGAACCGTCGACCATAAGCGGCACAAACTTACGCACGGCGTTTGTCTTGTTGCTCGTGATGGCGGTCACAGCATTGTTCCTGGCCGTTACGTGGCCGTTCTTCAAACCGCTTCTTCTCGGCGCGTTACTCGCTGGGTTGTTTCATCCGCTCTACCGCTGGATTACTCGGCTACTGGGCGGCCGCGCATCGCTAGGCGCCGCAGTCACGTTGTTGGTGTTATTCGTTCTCGGCCTTGGCCCAGTCAGCGCATTTTTAGGAATCGTTCTGCAACAGGCGTTGACGATGAGTGACCAAGCCATCCCGTGGCTGAATCAACACCTTGGCGCCGCTACCACCTTCAATGTGCACGACTGGCTGGTGCAAAGATTTCCTGCACTGGCTAAATACGTGCCGAGCCAGGAGCAACTGCTGCAACAGGTCGGCACCGCTGCTAAAACGACCGGTGCATTTCTTGTCGGTTTCGCCTCGCGTATGACCGCCACCACGGCCGCGTTCCTCCTCAATTTGTTTGTGATGCTGTACGCCATGTTTTTCTTTTTCAGAGACGGCCACAAAATCCTGGAACGCATTTTCTATTACACTCCGTTAAGCGATGAGGATGAGACACGAATGCTCACCCAGTTCGCCTCGATCACGCGCGCGACCGTCAAAGGGACACTGGCAATCGGCATCATTCAAGGCGCGTTGGCCGGCATCGCGTTTTGGGTAGCGGGAATCGAGGGAGCGGCTCTGTGGGGAACGATCATGACAGTTCTTTCGATAATTCCCGGGATCGGTGCGGCCCTGGTGTGGGTGCCAGCAGTTATCATTCTATTTGTCACCGGGCAGCACCTAACGGCAACGCTGCTGGCGGCGTGGTGCGCTGCTGTGGTCGGCACCGTCGATAATTTCCTGCGGCCAATGCTTGTCGGCAGAGACGCGAAAATGCCGGACCTTCTCATTTTGATCGGCACCCTGGGAGGGCTGTTCCTCTTTGGTCCGATCGGATTCATCGTCGGGCCGATCGTCTGTGGACTCTTTCTAACCGTTTGGGATATTTACGGCGCCACGTTCAGGGAAGTCCTGCCGCCAGTAACAAGTTTCCGCCAATCTGACCACGATGCCTCTGCAATCGCTTCGCGAGAATCGTCGGATCGCTAAATTGCGCTTTGTGCCAATCGAAAATTCGCGTTGCCTTAATCCATGTACTCGGCAGTAAATAGGACATGAGTGAAACATTCCAAAGCGAACGTGCGCCTGAGCCGGTGGGCGCGTTTCCGCATGCGAAACGCGTGGGCGATTTCCTCTTCCTTTCTGGAATCGGACCTCGCACGCGCGGCAGTAAAGAAATTCCAGGCGTGACGCTCGATTCGGCCGGCAACATCGTCAGCTACGATATTGAAACGCAATGCCGTTCGGTGTTTGAAAATGTGTGCCTTGTGTTGGAGGACGCCGGTGCCACATGGCAGGACATCATCGACGTGACTGTGTTTCTCACGAACATGAAAAAAGATTTTCCGATCTACAACCGTGTTTACGCAGAATATTTCGCCGGACGCGGCAAACCAAATCCGACCCGCACAACAATCGAGGTCACGGCGTTGCCAACACCGATCGCTATCGAGCTAAAAGTGATTGCCGCGGTGGGATAAATTGTCATCCTGAACCGCGAAGACGGTGAAGGATCTCACTCAGCAAGATGATTTCGCGAGGAAGAAGGGTGATCCACAGCGCGAATGCGAGGTCCCTCGTCGTCTACCGCGACTCGGGATGACCCCGCTTTTGAATTGAACGATGGAAGTTAAATGTTGGACGTTGGGTGTTGGGCGTTGGACGTTTGCTTTCGATTACGATCACGAGCATGAGCAAGAGTTTCCCGCTTCGAATAATTGTCGCAGATCATACCGGCATCACTGTTTCAAATCTCGAACGTTCCCTCGCATTTTGGCGCGATGTGATGGGCTTCGAGCTTTCACACACCGCGCATCAAACAGGTGAATTGGCCGAAGAAATCACCGGAGTTGCCGCCGCTGAGATAAAGCTTGCGGTGCTAAAAACGCCGGGGGGTCACAAGATTGAACTACTCGAGTATCTTGCCCCTGCGGATCGCAAACGCGCAAATCTTCGACCGTGCGACGTTGGTTCCGTGCATGTTGCACTGCTCGTTGAAGATCTCGATGCTGTGCTCGCCCAGATTGCTGCCTTAGGCTGGGAAGCAGCCGGCAAACCGCAGACACTCAAGAGAGGTCCCAATGCGGGTAAGCGCGTCGTCTACGTGCGCGACCCTGACAGGACAACCATCGAATTAATGCAGATGTCACGTCGAGGCAGTTGATAGTTGTTAGTTGAGTGTTGAGAGCCGGTCGCGCAGTAGAGAACCTCTGAATTGAGCGTTGGACGTTGGACGTTGGACGTTGGACGTTTGCTGCTGATTTATGACGATTGCTTTTTCAGCCGACGAAAATTTTGCCCGGCAACTCGATCGCGAGGACCAGCTCCGCGATTTCCGCGAAAAATTTTCTCTGCCGCTCGGCAAAGATGGCAAGCCAGTCATCTATTTTGCAGGCAACTCATTGGGGCTGATGCCAAAGTCCGCACGGGCACTCGTTGACGAAGAGTTGGATAACTGGGCGGCACTCGGCGTCGATGCGCATCACGCGACGGGGACGCCGTGGTATTCGTATCACGAAACTGTGCGCGAACCGCTCGCCACGCTCGCCGGCGCGAAGCCGGTCGAAGTCGTCTGCATGAATAGCCTCACGGTGAACCTTCACCTGATGATGGTGAGTTTTTATCGGCCGACCAAATCGCGCTTCAAAATCCTGATGGAAGATCCGGCGTTCCCTTCGGACACGTACGCAATCAAAACCCAGATCGTCCATCATGGACTAGATCCCGACGAAGCGCTGATTCTGGCCCGGCCGAGAAAAGGTGAGTTCGTCATTCGAATGGAAGACGTTCTCGATCTCATCGACAGACATGCGGACGATCTCGCGGTAGTGATGATTGGTGGCCTCAATTTTTTCACCGGTCAGTTGGTCGACATTGAGAAAATCACGGGCACAGCACACAAACACGGGATCATTGCCGGGTTCGATCTGGCGCATGCGATCGGGAATGTCCCGCTGTCGTTGCACGATTGGAACGTCGATTTCGCAGTCTGGTGTTCATACAAATATCTCAATGCCGGGCCGGGCGCGGTCGCGGGTGCATTTGTGCATGAGCGTCACGCAACGAATACGAAATTGCCGCGGCTCGCAGGCTGGTTCGGAAACGATCCGAACACGCGCTTCCGATTGCACCTCGAGCCGGAGTTCATCCCAGTTCCATCGGCTGACGGCTGGCAGATCAGTAATCCGCCGATCTTTTCAATGGCGCCACTGCGCGCCTCACTCAAAATCTTTGACGACGCTGGCGGCATGGAGCCGCTACGTGCAAAGTCCGTGAGACTGACCAGCTACCTGGAATTCCTGATAACGGAACTCGGATCGACAAAATTCAGTATCATCACACCGCCCGAACCAAACGCACGCGGCTGCCAGCTATCCATTGTGGCGCATCAAAATCCGCAGGAGCTGCACAACGAGCTGGTCGTGGCTGGCGTCAAATGCGATTACCGTGAACCAAACGTGATCCGCGTCGCGGCGACGCCGCTTTACAACACGTTTCACGACGTCTGGCAGTTCGCGCAGATACTGGCCACACACAAATGAGCTACGCCGCAGCCCTGCCATTTTTTGCGGAATAGTTGTAGCGGCGTTGGAAAGCCCGGCCGTTGCTTCGCATCCGTTACGGGTGTCAAACGCCGAAGGGATAAGGCACGCGCTTCACCTCGATAAACAGCCCAAGGTCCTGAAACGATGGAAAATTTCATCTGCGTGCAGTGCGGGACGCAGTTTGCTGAGACTGCCGAACCGCCGTCGCGCTGTCCAATTTGCGAAGATGAACGGCAATTTGTTCGCCACACCGGCCAGGAATGGACGACGCTCAAACGGCTCGCGGCGAATCATCACAATCGCCTTCAAGATGAAGCGCCGCAGCTACTGGGCATTGGCACAGAACCGGAATTTGCCATTGGCCAGCGCGCTTTACTTCTGCAATCGCGCGGAGGAAATCTGCTCTGGGACTGCATCTCTTTGCTGGACGACGAAACAATCGCCGAGGTAAACGCACGCGGCGGCATCCGCGCCATCGCGATTTCGCATCCGCATTTCTACTCTTCGATGATCGAATGGGCCGAGTGTTTTGACGCCCAAATCTTTTTGCATTCGGCCGATCGCGAATGGGTCATGCGTCCCGCGGGCGCGGGACCGCGCATTCAATTCTGGGACGGATCAACCCTGTCACTTTGGGATGGGCTAACACTAATCAATTGCGGGGGTCATTTTGAAGGCGGCACCGTGCTGCACTGGC
>DATBDI010000277.1:0-6692 GCA_036270025.1 Candidatus Udaeobacter sp.
GGTCGTCGACCCGCTTGATGGAACAGTTAACTATTTCTACGGGATTCCGCACTTTTGCATCTCGATTGCGCTGCGACTGCGCAACGAGATCATCGTCGGTATTATCTACGATCCGATGCGCGAAGAAATGTGGGCTGGACAGAAAGGGGAGACACCAAAATTAAATGGCCAGCCATTCCATGTGAGCGATCGCGCAGAGCTCGCGGAAGCTGTGATCTCGATTGGGCTGGCGAAAACCGGAGAAACAATCAACGCGAATTTTCCATTGTTGCAGGCAATGATCCATCGTGTGCGCAAATGTCGCGTGCTCGGCAGCGCTGCGCTCGACATGGCTTACGTCGCCTGTGGCCGGTTCGATGCCTACATTGAAACGGGAATCAGCCTGTGGGACATCGCGGCCGGATGGCTAATCATTGAAACCGCAGGCGGAACCGTCGATCTTCGCCCACTCGAGCATATGAAGGAGAAATACAGCATCGTCGCGTCGAACGGCGTCCTCGATTTAAAACTGTAATGAATGGCGAAGCTCGAATGACGAATGACGAATTAATGACGAAGCACGAAGCCGCAGAAAGTCGCGATCAACGGTTGCGCGTTGTGGCGGCCGTTGTCCGCAGCGGATTTCGTTATTCGTCATTCGGATTTCATTCGTCATTCGTCATTCGTCATTCGTCATTTTCCTCATGATACGTTCGGGAATTGGTTACGACGTCCATCGCCTGGTTGAAGGACGCGAACTGATTCTGGGCGGCCTCGCGATTCCGCACTCGCGCGGACTGGAGGGACATTCGGACGCCGATGTCCTGTCGCATGCGATCGCCGATGCATTGCTGGGCGCGATTTGCGCGGGCGACATTGGCCAACATTTTCCAAACACCGATGATTCGATTCGCGGCATCAGCAGCATCCAGATTTTGAAACGCGTGTCTGAATTGATCGCGCAAAGAAATGCACGGCTTGTGAACGTTGACGCCACGATTATCGCGGAAGAACCAAGATTCGCGCCGTATATCGATGCCATGCGAAAGAAAATTGCCGAAGCCCTCGGCACTTTGGATTCGAATGTGAGTGTGAAAGCCACCACAAACGAAACACTGGGTGCAATCGGACGCGCCGAAGGCATTGCTGCGATCGCGATTGCAACGGTGGTCCTCGAATGATCTCGTCGGTTACGGCCCAACGCGTTGCCGGTCATGGTGAGCGGAGCGAACCATCTCTCAATCCAAGCGAACACTTTCGGATCATGAGAAGGTAGGCCATTCTTGTGTGAGGTCCCTCGCTCCGCTCGGGATGACCGCGTTTTAGCCCATATGGCACCGCGCTTTTTTAACACCTACTCCCGGGAGATTGAACAGTTGGAGCCACGCGATCCGAAGTCGCGCGCGATCACCATGTACACGTGCGGCCCGACCGTCTATAGCCGCGCGCACATCGGAAATTTTCGCGCGTACATTTTTGAAGATTTACTCCAGCGGCATCTTGAACTCCGCGGTTACAAGGTGCATCGCGTCATGAACATTACCGATGTGGAGGACAAAACGATTCGTGGCGCGCGCGAAGCCGCCGTTCCGCTGCGAGAGTTTACCGAACAATTCAAACAGGCATTCTTCGAAGACGCGCGAACATTGCGCATCAAGCGCGCCAACGAATATCCGGAAGCCACCGACCAGCGGCACATCGACAGAATGATCGAGATGATCAGCGCATTGATTTCGAAGGGTCTGGCTTATCAGGCCGACGACAAATCGGTTTATTTTCGCATCAACAAATTTCCAGAGTACGGAAAGCTCGCGCACTTCGATCTGTCACAACTCCAATCGACAGGGCGCGTGAAGCACGATGAATACGACAAGGAGCACATCGGCGATTTCGCGCTCTGGAAAGCGTGGGACGAAGAAGATGGCGATGTGCAATGGGATTCGCCATGGGGGCCGGGCCGGCCTGGCTGGCATATTGAATGCAGCGCAATGTCCACGGCGTTACTCGGGGATCAGATCGATATCCACTGCGGCGGCGTCGACAATATTTTTCCGCACCACGAAGCCGAGATCGCTCAGAGCGAAGGCGTCACTGGGGAAAAGTTTGTCCGCTACTGGTTACATTGCGCGCACCTGCTGGTGGACGGCCAAAAGATGGCGAAATCCCTGGGCAACTTTTATACCGTTCCCGATGTTTTGGCGAAGGGTTACGCCGGCCGGGAGCTACGGTACGCATTATTGCGGGTTCATTACCGGGTACCGCTGAATTTCACCTGGGAGGGAATGAAAGAGGCGCTGGAGTCACTTGCCCGCATCGATGAGTGGTTGGCGCGGCTGCGCGAATGTAGCGCGAGCGTCCCGCTTGCGACAACCAAAGAGAGGCAAGCTGGAAGCATGCCCTACACTTTCGAAGAAGCGCTCGACAACGATCTGAATATTTCGGGAGCGCTTGGGTTTTTGTTCGAAACGATTCGGGAAACGAATCGCGCCATGGATGAAAACAAACTTGACGCGGCGTCGGCAAGCGCGTGGCTGGATTGGTGGAAGCGGATCGACACTGTTCTCGATCTGGAATCCGAATCCGAAATTGTCGTTCCGCCAGATGTGGCACAACTTGTAACTGAGCGGGACAACGCGAGGCGCGAGAAAAATTGGAAACGAAGTGACGAGCTGCGCGACCAAATCGTTGCACTCGGCTGGGAAGTGCGCGACGCGAAAGACGGACAAAAGCTCACGCGGCGCAGCGCAGGCTGATTTGGGGAGCACACGCGTCTCGCGTGTTGGCGAGCGCGTCCTCGCGATCGCGAACTTCGTTTTACGCCACACCAGGTGTGAAACTGCGCCTGTGCGAAAAGTTCGTTTCGGCGGGACGCCGAAACCAGCACGCGAGACGCGCGCGCTCCCCGGAAATTGCGCTCGCAACCCGGGGACTGATTGGTCATGTTGAGCGCTGAAAATGTTTGCGCCCGCCGATTTTCTCGACCTCGAACACACAGCCCATCCGAAGCTGTTTGAAAATCAAAACAATGTCTGGGACGCCCTCAAACAGATTGCCAGTTACCTCCAATTTCGTTTGAAGCCGGCGATTCTGGGCGAGCTGATGGGCAAACCATTCATCAGTAATCAGGTTTTCATCGGCAGAGGAACCATTGTTGAGCAGGGGGCGATGTTAAAAGGTCCGGCATGGATCGGCGAGAATTGCCGGGTCCGCAGCGGCTGTTACGTGCGCGAGAACGTGATCGCCGGCAACGGTGTCGTGATGGGCAACTCGTGCGAATTCAAGAACTGCATTCTATTCGATGAAGCGCAGGTGCCACATTTCAATTACGTGGGCGACTCTATCCTTGGTCATCACGCCCATCTCGGCGCCGGTGTCATTCTCTCGAACGTGCGGCTCGATCATGGCGAGATTGCCGTAATCACGCCCGACAGCGATATCGCGACTGGCCTTAGAAAATTCGGTGCGATCGTCGGCGATCGCACAGAGATTGGTTGCAATGCGGTCATCAATCCTGGCTCGGTGATCGGCCGCGACTGTATGATTTATCCAAGCGTAAACTTTCGCGGTGTTCTGCCGCAGGGCAGCATCGTTAAGTTGCGGCAGGAACTGCAGGTGCTGGAAAAGCGTTAACGACCAGGAGCAGGAGTAAAAGCAGGAATTTGCTGGCGGATGGGGGGGGATTCGAACCCCCGGTGCCTTTCGGCACACACGCTTTCCAGGCGTGCACAATCAACCGCTCTGTCACCCATCCAATCCATTCCTGCTCGTGCTCATAATTGTAATCGTGCTCGGATCGATTCGATTACGAGCACGATCATGAGCATGAGCACGACCAAAGGCTAAAGCTGCAATCGCCGGAACAATTCGTCGAGCGGCAACTGGATGCCGATGTAGAACTCGCCAAAGTCGGCGTACTCTGTGCTCACCGGATCAAACCGCATTTTGTAAACGATCGCTTTGATCTGAAATGTATCGCGCGCGAAGAGCGTCACGCCCCATTCAGCGTCATCGAGACCGGTTGAACCGGTGATGAGCTGTTTCACTTTGCCGGCGAACTCGCGTCCAACCGCGGCGTGTCCTTTCATCAGTTTGCGACGCTCGTCGTAGGGCAGCGCATACCAGTTGCGTTGCTCGCCGCGGCGTTTGCTCATGTTGTAAAAACAAACCACTGGCCAATCGGGCAACGTCGGATAAACGCGCTCCTGGCGATAATGTTTCATTCGCTCGCGAAACGTCGTCACCGCTTCGTTGAGTTTTGCCGGGTCATTGCGGACACTCGGGTCGAGCGTTTGCGCGTATTCTTCCTCGCTGGTGATGTATTCGCTTTCCTCGGTCAGCGATAAATAACTGTAAACAGGGGTGAACACGTCCGCGCCTAACGAGAGCGACAGTCGTTTCTCAATCTTGTTGGTGCCTTGCAGGTCCGGCGTAATTAACATAAATCCGATGTCGGCTTTCGGCGTGACGACTGCAAGCGTTAGCAATTGGGTGGAATCCATCGCACGCACCTCCTGAACAAGCGACGCCAGATTTGTTTTCGCGGCATTTTGCTCGTCTCGGCTGAGGAACTGCCATTGCCCGTAATCGACCCGGTAGAACAGGTGCAGGCAATGCCAGCCCTCCTCGGGGACGAGCGCAGTGTTCTTGTCAGTCATCGCGCTACTTTAAAGCGCGAACATAGGATGTCGATGTCGCGACCTGTCGCCACCAGCGCGTCATCCCGAGCCGCGCAGACGGCGAAGGACCTCACGACTGCTGGTTGATCACACAGTGTAGGTATAACCCTTCAGACCTTATGCGAGGTCCTTCGCTTCGCTCAGGATGACACGCAGCTCAGCTGGCGGGAGTGCCCGCCTTTGGCAGATGCGCCATGCAATATTCTTCGCCGTCCCGCGCAACGCGGAAATCCAGATTTGAATCCGTCAATTCAGTTGCACCGCAGACTGCGCATCTGTGCAGCGCGTCGTCCGTGGCACGCGAGGCCACTTCAAAACGTCTTCGCCGCGTCGAAACGTCCTGACGATGCCGTGCCTGATGAATAATTTCGGGGCCGAAGAAGATAAAATAATTGGCGAACGCCGCGACAAGGGCAGCGCGATAGGAGTTTGTACGCAACACAAATCCGAGCAGCAACAATGCGGCGAAGACCCATGCGAGCCACTTGATCTTTACCGGCAGGATGAACAGCACGTAGATGACTTCGTCCGGATAGAAGCGCGCGAAGGCGAAGAACAAGGACGCAATCAGCATCCCGTTCGAAAAATTGCTGCCGAAGAAAAAAGCAGCGACCGTTGTGCCGATCATCCCCACGACAAAATACAGGGTGAGCCGGAACGCACCCCATGCGCGCTCGAGACCTTCGCCGATAAACCACAGGAACCACAGCGCGAGCAGCAGCCACAGAGGACTAAGCGTCTGCGGAAGAAAGATGTAGGTAACAAGACGCCAAACCTGGCCCCGGCGAATCAAAGCGGGATCGAGCCCGAGGAACAGTTCGAAGCCGCGATTAAGATAAACCAGCAGATAAACCAGGAGGGTGAAACCGATCACAATTCGGATCAGTCCCGGGATCCCGAGAAAACCAAAACGGCGTTCGAGTTTGTCGAGCCAGGTCATTACAATTGGCCGATTTTAGTTCCTCGCACAAAGAACACAAAGAACACAAAGAACACAAAGCGACAGAAATTTGTTAGTGGACAGTCGTGGTCCTTTGCGGTCGTTGTGCGAGACAGAAACTTTACCGGTGTTTCATTGGCGGCTACTCTTGGCATCGTGAGCGAAGCCGCCACAAGAAAAACGCCGCTGTACAACGAACACGTCCGGCTGAGCGCGAGAATCGTTCCGTTCGCCGGTTGGCTGATGCCGGTGCAATACACGGGGATAGTGGACGAGCATCAGGCCGTCCGAAACAACGTCGGCATCTTCGATATCTCGCATATGGGACAGTTCATCGTGGACGGATCCGGCGCGCGTGACTGGCTCAATACCATGCTGACGAACAACGTCGAGAAGCTCGAGGCGGGTATGGGCCAGTACACATTCCTCCTGAACGAGCGAGGCGGAATTATAGATGACCTGATCGTTTACCGGATCGGCGATCAAAAGTTTCTCCTCGTCGTGAACGCGGCCCGAACCGATGAGGATCTTGCGTGGCTGGAACAGCACCTCAACGCAGGGCATGCTTCAGGCGTCACGACAATCACAGATCGCACCGCCGAGTTTGGCGGCGTCGCTATTCAGGGTCCGCGGGTAGTCGAGTTGTTTCATGCGCTGTTTGGCCGCGAAACGGAGCTTCCGGCTCGAAATCAGATCGCGGACGTTTCGTTCAACGGCACTAATGTTTCCATCGCGCGCACGGGTTACACGGGCGAAGACGGAATCGAAGTTTTTTTTCATGCGGCCGACGCGGTAAATTTTTGGAACGCTGCGCTCGAAAAGGGCAAACCGTTCGGCATTAAACCGTGCGGACTCGGCGCGCGCGATACGTTGCGGCTGGAGATGTGTTACCCGCTCAATGGTTCTGATCTGTCGCCGGAACGAAATCCAATCGAGGCGGGGCTCGGCTTCTTTGTCGATCTGACGAAACCAAAGTTTATTGGACGCGACGTTTTGTTGAGCACGAAGGAGAGCGGCCCGCGCGAAAAACTCGTCGCATTCCGAATGAAAGAGAAAGGACCTCCGCCACGACCACACTATCCAGTTCTTAATAATGG
>DATBDI010000278.1:0-7227 GCA_036270025.1 Candidatus Udaeobacter sp.
TCCGGGCGTGCGGATCGGTGGCGTAAACCCGATACATGTAGTCGCGCTCCTCGTCCGTCACCATCTCGAGCGTGAGTTCATCATGGTTGCGAAGAAACATCGCCCACTGGCAATTTTCAGGAATCGGCGGCGTCTGGTCCAAAATGTCGATGATCGGAAAACGATCCTCCATCTGCAGCGCCATGAACATGCGCGGCATAAGCGGAAAGTGAAAACTCATGTGCGATTCGTCGCCTTTTCCAAAATAAGCAGCGGCGTCTTCCGGCCATTGATTCGCCTCCGCCAGCAGCATGCGGTTCGGAAACTTTGCATCGACGTGAGCGCGGAGTTGGCTCAGATACACGTGGGTCTCAGGTAAATTTTCGCAATTGGTGTCTTCGCGTTCGTAAAGGTATGGGACAGCATCGAGCCGAAGCCCGTCTACACCCATTGATAACCAGAAGTCGCAGACCTTCTCGACTGCATCGTGGACGGCCGGGTTATCGAAATTCAGATCCGGCTGATGCGAATAAAAGCGATGCCAGTAGTACGCTTTCGCGACGGGGTCCCACGCCCAGTTCGACGTCTCAAAATCTTTGAAGATGATTCGGGCATCTTTGTATTTTTCCGGCGTATCGCTCCATACGTAGAAATCTCTGTAAGCGAGATCGTCGTCACTGTGGCCGGGATCGTTGGCCCCGCTTGAGTTTGCTCTGCCGCTCTGAGCGCCTGCGGCTGCAACTCCGTGTTTTGCGACAGCGCGTCGGGATTTTTGAAACCACGGATTTTGGTCCGACGTGTGGTTGATCACGAGTTCGGTGATCACGCGCAGGTTACGCGAATGCGCCGCCTCAAGCAGGGCACGGAAATCATCAAGCGTGCCGAAATTTGGATTTACATCGAAATAATCTGCGATGTCGTAGCCGTCGTCCCGGAGGGGTGACGGATAAAACGGCAACAACCAGATCGCTGTGACGCCGAGGTCCTGAAGGTAATGGAGCTTCTCGATCAGCCCGCGGAAGTCCCCCATCCCGTCGCCGTCGCTGTCTTGGAATGTTTTGACATGCAGCTCATATATGATCGCGTCCTTGTACCAAAGCGGATCGACAGATGTGTCATTTGGCTCCTGTGACATTTGCTTAACTTTGATGCAAAAGCGTGCCGCGCAATCAACCGATTTCGTGCTCGGAAAACTGATGGACGAAATCGTCTATTCGGATTAAGACAGCCGATCGTCACCCTCCGCTCGAATCTTGTTTTTTAATTCCGCAACTCCTGATTACACGTGGCACTATCCAAAGTAATTGCTTCCTCTCGGGGTAAACCAAAGAAGCGCGCTCGCATGCCAGACTCGCGGGTGCAGACAGCGGCGCCACAGCTCGAATCCGGAGCTCCGACCGACTTTGAATTGATGAAGGCAATCCAAGCCGGGGACGCCGATGCACTCTCGCAGTTATACGATCGGTATAACGGTATTTTGAAGGCGTTGATTCTCCGCGTCATTCACAACGAAGCCGAGGCCGATGACCTCCTGCAGGAAATTTTCATGGAAATCTGGAACCAGGCCAAAAACTTTTCCGCGCAAAAAGGCAAACCCCTTGGATGGATGGTGACGCTGGCACGCCGCCGCGCAATTGATGGTCTGCGCAAGAAGCAGGCTTACGCGCGTGCGGAGGAACGTCTCCAAGCCGAGACCGAACAGCAGCCCGATGCTTGGGTCCACAACGCGACTGAAGAAGAAATTGTGCTGGGCGACACGCGTCTGCTTATCGGCAAAGTCATCAGCAGCCTGCCGCCCGCCCAGCAGCAGGCGATCGACCTGGCATTTTTTCGGGGCATGAGCCAGCGCGAAATCGCGGCAAAAACGAATACACCGTTAGGCACGGTAAAAACGAGGCTTGAACTGGGTTTGAAAAAAATCTATGAAGGCCTCAAGGAGTTCCGCGATGAACTTTAGCGAATTCCAGAATCAGGCGCGACTCTACGTCATCGGTGCGCTGGAGTCGGAAGAATTAGAGGAATTCGAAAAGGCCCGGGAGAAATTCGGGAAAAAGGGCGAAGACTTCATCACGAAATCTTACGCGTTGCACGAAGCGTTTGCGCTGAGCTTGCGCCCCGCGAAAGCATCTTCCGCCATCAAAGAACGTTTGATGGCGATGGTCAAAGCCAAGCAGCAAGGCTGACGGCGTAGGGCGCCATCCGTTCAAGCGGCCAGCTCGCGCAGGATAAATTCCTGTAGAAATCCATAGAAATTCACCTGAAACAGGCTCAGGTCCCGGCGTGAACCGATAGGTGAGCGACAGTGGTCGTTCAGCTCGGTTTCGGTGAAATTGTTTTTAACGGCAATCACGAGGCGAGCCTGATTCAGCGCGCTCAACCACGCATCGGCGTGTTTCGAAGGAATGCGCAGCGTGCGATTGGCGATTAACTGTTCGTTGCCGTTCAGTTGTTGCAGATCCTGCGCGACCGTCTGCGTCGCAGTTTGAAACAAACGCCGCAACTCAGGTTCAACGTACGTCTTCCATTCTGCACACATCTCACTTTCATTCCGAGTGGTCGGCGAACTGAAAAGGCGTTGTTCGGCAGCTGTTACTCCACCCGGATCCGCGCTGGCTGGAATCTGCCGGAGCAGTTCGACAAGGAACGGGTCGAGCTCGGAGATTTCGATGTGCGCGTTGCGCCGGCGAATTTCCATGTTCAGCCCATCTTCTCCAGAGTCGCCAACAGCAGATAGCCGTGTAATTGCTGCACATAAAGTTCGGCTCGTTCGCGCATGCCGCTCCACAAGATCGAACGACCTGCATGATGCACCTCGAGCATGTGCCTTTCGGCCCTCTCACGCGGATAGCCAAAGACGCGTTGGAAAACCATGGTCACATAACTCATCAAATTCACCGGGTCATTGTGAACCACCACCTGCCACGGCAGGTCGAGAGCTTCTTCCGAACCCGTTTCTTTTTCGATCGTAGGGTCCGCTGTCGTTACAGTGCCCGTCTTCTCGTTCGTCGGGTGAACAATCGTTACTGTTGCTTTGATCTGCGCCAGGGATCCTCCGTGCTGCCAGGCCCTGCGACTCATGGTTAACAGGCTAACATACGCAGCCCTCAGTTCAAACCTGCAGCGCCGGTCTCGGACGGCCGCTACTGCGTATGCATTCTAAAACTGCCGTGTGGTTCGATGCTCACACGCGCCGCTACAAGCGCCAAGAATCTTTTCCTGCGCTCGCCTCATTTTTCGCGCTTCGGCTGGAGTTCGATCATCGAATTCGTGCAGGTGTAAAAGACCATGAACGACGTACAGCTGCAGCTCGCGAATCAACGAGGTCGCAAAAATACCCGCGTTGCGTTTTGCGATTTCAACACTGATGAAAATTTCGCCGTGCTGAAACGTCAACACGTCCGTTGGTCCTTCTTCTCCCAGAAATTGCCGATGCAACCGTGACATCCGGCGATCAGAAATCAGCCAGACGAAAATTTCGCGTAATTTGCTCAATTCCGTTCGCCTTCGTGTGTGTAATTGCAAACAACGGCCTACTGCCTTGGCCGCGAGGTTTTGCAGCGCGGCGACGTTGACGGGAATTTTTCGCTGCAGATTGCGCACCCTAATCTGCGGAGGGCATTTTTCCATTTAGCGATTTAACGATTCAGTGATTTAGCGATTTCGTTTCGCAGTCGTGAGCGATGCCGAAAAGATCTTCAATAGCTCTTCACATTCTTTCATCAGCGGCTGGATCAGCTTGATGTCGACCAATTTGGATTCTACCAACAGTTCAAACCAGAATAGTGTTTCATCCGCTTCTTCAGCCACGACACTGATTTTTGAAATGAAATCAGCCGCGGACTGCGCCCGGCACGAAGCCCGGTAATTGGCAGCGAGAGAAGTTCCCGAACGGAGAAACTGTCTGCCAATTATGCGCGTCGGTTCATCCTTTGGAAGTCTCGCAAACGCCTTAATGACGCGGACGGCGAATCTCTTCGCTCTGTCCTGTAACTGTTTAGCTTGATTCAGTGTGTTCATAGCGAATCGTTAAATCACTAAGTCGCTAAATCGTTAAATGTTTTCACGCCGGCGGCCTTTGCTCTGACTGAAAGTTGCGCGTGATCAAGCGTGCGCCTTTGTCGAACGTGAGGTACGCCCACGCCCATTGAAGAAGGACAAGCAAACGGTTGCGGAAGCTGACAAGAAAAATGATGTGTATAAATAGCCATGCCAGCCACGCCGGAAGTCCGCTGAGGTGCATGAACTTTAAATCTGCGACCGCTTTGTGTCGGCCGATGGTCGCCATGCTGCCTTTGTCCCAATAGCGGAAAGGTCGCGGTTTACCTCCTTTAATCATCGCCAGAACGTTGCGCGCGGCGTGGCGGCCCTGTTGCATCGCTACGGGCGAGACTCCCGGCAACGGCTCACCGGTTTGATGCGGAAAGTTTGCCAGATCGCCAATGACCTGCACTTCCGGGTGACCGGGAATTGAGAGATCCTCGTTCACGACGACGCGGCCAACCCGATCAACCGGTACGCCGAGCGTTTTCCCGACGAATGATGCGTTGTTGCCGGCCGCCCAAATTTTCACACGGCAGGGGATAAATTCGCCGTTCACCTGGACGCCTGTCTCGGTGACATTAGTCGCGCGCGCGCCGGTCCGCACCTCAACGCCCAAGTCAGTGAGCTGTTTCTGCGCGCTTGCTGACAAATCCTCAGGATACCCATTTAGCAGTCGCGGCGTTCCTTCTATGAGAATGACGCGCGCTTCTGACGGATTAATCTGCCGAAAATCTCTGGCTAGCGTGTAGCGGGAGATTTCTGCAATGGCGCCCGCCATCTCCACACCTGTTGGTCCACCGCCGATAATGACAAAATTCATCGCCGCTTTCCGCGCCGCTTCATCGGTGACTTTCTCGGCGTATTCAAACGCCATGAGAATGCGCCGACGCAATTCGACGGCGTCCTCGAGGCTTTTTAATCCCGGAGCAAGTCGTTCCCACTCGTCATGTCCAAAGTAGGAATGACGCGCGCCGGTAGCGAGGATCAGATAGTCGTAAGCGACTTCCCTGTCGGTCGATTTCACCTTCTTCGCGTTCACATCCACCGACTCTATCTCCGAAAGAATCACCTCGACGTTTTTGCATTTGCTCAGAATTGATCGCACTGGGGCAGCAATATTGGCCGGAGATAATGCCGCCGTTGCAACCTGGTAAAGCAGAGGCTGGAAAAGATGGTAATTGGTTCGGTCGATTACGGTTAGGCTCAACTTTTCGCAGGCCAATTTTTTTGCCGCCTCTAGCCCGCCAAAACCGGCGCCCACGATCAAGACCTGAGGTTTTGAATTCATTCAGTAATTTAACGATTTAAAGATTTAGCGATTAGCCTGGTCGTGTGACGCATCCTCAAATTTCGCTCATTTTTCGGTCAATCGTTAAGTCTTTAATTCGCTAAATCGCTAATTGTGCTATGCTTCGCGCCTTATGCCAAAGTCCATTGCGCGAAGCAAAACACGCAAAGCAGTAGCAAAACGCTTTAAGATTACTGCACGCGGAAAAGTGTTGCGGGCGCACTCGGCCCGGCGCCACTTGCTGTCCAGTAAGAGTGCGAAGCGTAAACGCCGGCTGGCCAAAGCCGCACGCGTCGATAATACCGATGTCGCACGGATAAAGGCCAATCTGCCGTTTGGCTAACCGACTGCGCCGGTCCTCCGGAGACGAATCGGCGGCTGATTAGTACTGCCCTTCCGGCGGCAGCACAGCCTCGGTTCGAGTTGTTGTAGTCGTTCTGGTCGTGGTTACCCCATACCATTGTCTGGCTGCTTCTAATGAATCAGGAGCAGGCTCTGGGCTGTAAAGATCGCGCCGGTTGACCAACGTGGTACAGGAGTTCGCTGCAGCAAAAACGCAACCGAGTAAAAGAATAGCCAGCCATTTCACAGCCGCGATGGAAACAAAAGTGTGATGTCTTGTCAATTCCCAGATTTCTCCTCGAACCCGTCCGGGGCTTGCGCGCTGACGATTATGCGAGAAAATTTGTTCTCCGTCAGGGGCTATGGATTGAGGACTTACGAATCCCGCCAGGGCAGGAATGCAGCAACGGTAGTCTGATCCTCCTTGCCGTAGCTCTCTGGCGGACTTTTTTGCAGAGTAGCGCGAGCCTCCGGCTTGCGTCTGCGGAATCGCAAGAGGAACGCATGCGCTACGAATGAAACTCCTCAAGACAAAGACCGCCCGCTTCTCGCAACTGGTCGAAAAGTGTGGGAAACCGCAGGTTTACACTCTATGGCAAAAACCGTCTGCCGATCGTCACCTCCAGGCGCAATTAAGAAATAACCGAGTCATGACGGTCCAAAAAACCCAGAGCGGCACAGATTTCGGTGTCATTGGTTTTAAAGAAAGAAAGAGCGCGAGCTACCTCGTCTTTCCAAAGTCGCTGAAACGCTTCGCAGACAACCGGATTGTTGGAATCGACTGGTCGCTCTTGGGCGAGTAATCGCGGAGCAAGATCGTTTACTCGGTCATTTTCAGCGCCGAAGACGCCCGGTCAGAATTAGCCTGGGGCAACGCCCCAGGAATTCGGTTTGGTATGGCAAAGCGCTGAAAGCGCGATTCAATACAGGTCGGTGATTATGGATCCCTCAGATAACGCGAAGTCACTGCTGCTCGCCGGGTTTTGTATCGAACTCACCGGCGGACGTGAATCGCGCTTTCAGCGCTGGTGCTTCGCATTCGCATCATCCTGGGGCGTTGCCCCAGGCTTTGACGTGAATGCCGCGCCCTTGGCGCTAAACACATGCGCAAGTCGAGGAGCGCGAGCTATCTCGTCTTTCCAAAATCGCTAAAACGCTTCGGAGACAAGCGGATCATTGGCATCGACTGGTCGCTCATGCGCGAGTAGTCGCGCGAAGTGCTGTAGCGTCCGCTGTCCTCAGCGGAGTTTTGCCTACAGGTGATGCGCTGAGGACAGCGCACTCTACAGCCGACGAAATTATCCTGGCGGCCAGGCCAGCGCACGCTTGCCCAGCAGGTGAACGTGCAGATGCGGCACGCTCTCGCCTGCGTCAGGTCCGCAGTTAATCACAACACGATAGCCGCTCGATAACTTGAGTTTTTTGGCCATGTCGCTCGCGACCAGAAGCAATTTGCCGAGTAAGGCGCGGTCACTCTCCGTCGCCTCACTCAGACGCGGAACGACTCTTTTGGGCACGATCAATACATGCACGGGCGCTTGCGGATTTACGTCATGAAACACGACTGCGTCGTCATC
>DATBDI010000279.1:0-3744 GCA_036270025.1 Candidatus Udaeobacter sp.
GAATGTCCCGATTATGCGCTCGTGTTCGACGGCCCACAGGGCCGTGGCTACAGCAGTTACAGTTTTATTTTAAACCGTTCAGGCACCGTCGGATCGGGTTTCGGGCGCCCGCGACGGTGGCCGCTGTGCCGAATCTTGACCCGTCGAGTCGGATTTCGCGTTTGCCTGGCCTGCTCTTTTGGCAGCCCATCTGGCTTTCATCGCCGCTGAAAGTTGGGAACGACGCTCTGGTGAGAGATTAAGTTTTTTCTTCGTTTTCTTTGGGCTACTCGGTGTTTTCGCGGCAGTTGACAGAGAAGACCCGGTAGCGCGAGCAGCCGATTTCCTTCTGGCTTTCATCGCCTTTGCGGCCTCGCCCGCCCGCAATCTCTGTTTTAGCTTCGCAAGCTTCTTCGGACCTTCTCGCAACCGTTTCTCTAATTGTTCGATTTTCTTTCGCAGGTTTTTTATCTTCATAATTGTTGGCCTCGAGACGAAGTTCTTGCGATGTGCAGTTAATGATCAATCCTCGGAAATGTCACGTTCTTCTTAACATGTTTGTTAATAGTGAAGCAAGCCCACGTCGTTGCGAAACAATGGGTTCTGCGCTGAATCGTTGGCCAGAGCGCACAACGGCCCATGAAGTCCCACGACATGAAACCCGTTAGCGAAACAGTCGACATTACCGCCGTTGAAGACCACGGCGGAATATTGATCATCCGCGGCGGCGGCACGCGGCGCGACTGGAACGGCATTCATTACAAGCAGGGCATGTCGCGCAAGAATGTGGGAACAACGAGCTTGTCAGCGAACATTGCCACCATTCCGCCCGGCGGCATTGCTTATGCCCACATTCACGTCGGCTTCGAAGTGATCTTGTACATCATCGAGGGAAAAGTTCGGCACGAATTCGGGACCGGGTTGAAACAAGTGATCGAAAACGAGGCCGGCGATTTTATTTACATCAAGCCCGGCGTGCCGCACGAGGTCTTCAACATGAGCGACGCCGAGCCCGTGGTCGCTTTCGTCGCGCGCTCGTCTGCAAATGAGTGGGATGAGATTATTCCATACGATCGTAACGAGCATACTTGATAGCCGCCCGACGAATACGCCGTGCCGGGAGGCCGGCGGATAGACTGCATTGGTCGCATGGTGATGCGACCGAGGGATCGGGAGATCACGAGTCAATGGGACAACATTGTTTCTTACCAAAGACCCGACAAACGCTAAGGAA
The DNA here is from genome assembly GCA_036270025.1 of Candidatus Udaeobacter sp. GTDB lineage: Bacteria > Verrucomicrobiota > Verrucomicrobiia > Chthoniobacterales > UBA10450 > Udaeobacter. The sequence goes on from DATBDI010000279.1 coordinate 1,214, forward strand.
AGCAGGAACGCAGGAAGAGAACCGGACAATTGGGTTCGTGCGTTCCTGTTTCCAGGCATTTCTCAATTGGCCGTTCGGCGCTGAATGTTGAGCGCCTGCTCGCGAAGACTTTCGGAATTCGGTGTTTGCTTCTAGGATTCCTTCATGCCGAAGCATCTTGTGATCAGCACCAGCGGCAATCCCGACAGCAACAGCCGCCGCATGGGTCGCGTCGCTTTTGCGCATCTGCAAAAACACAAGATTGATTGCGATTGGATCGATATCCGCGAGATGGATCTGCCACTTTGCGATGCGGATAAATGTTACGGCATGCCGGGCTCGAAGAAATTGAGCGCAGCGATCGAAGACGCTGACGGCGTCCTCATTGCCGCCCCCGTATACAATTATGATGTCGCCGCCGCGACAAAAAACATGATCGAGCTCACCGGGAGCGCGTGGGAAGACAAAATCGTCGGGTTCCTCTGCGCCGCCGGCGGTCACGCGAGCTACATGTCGGTAATGGCGTACGCCAACAGTCTCATGCTCGATTTCCGCTGCGTCATTATTCCGCGATTCGCCTTTGCAATCGGCGACGCTTTCGCCGGTGAGCACATCAGCGACAAGAAAATCACACAGCGAATCGAACAAGTCGCCGACGAGCTGGTCCGCTTCACCAAAGCTCTTCGCAGCTAAGCTTCTCGTCAGTCGTCAATCGCAACTGCTCATTTGCCGATGAGAATAAAGAAGCCCGCGGCGAGGGCCACCAGGTAAAGCAGGAAAATGGCCGGACCGAAGTTCACCCCGAAACCCAACAGGCCATCAATAATCAAATAAACCGCAAGCAAAAGCATTCCGATGTTTTTCGTGATTTTCATGGGACGCAGTTCACCACGAAGAGCGCGAAGACGACAAAGTTTTTCTTTTTGAAACCGCAGTCGCTCTGCATGCGCAGCATGCATGCTGGATCGCAGGCAAACAGCGACGCTGAAAATTAAAGTCTCGAATTGCATTCCAGTTTTCCTGCGTTCCTTAGCTCAATGCAGGTCGATGCGAAGGAAGAAATCTGGCCGCTTAGACAAGTATTCCGGATTTCACGTGGTAGTCGCACCGAAGCCAACGTCGTTGTCGTAAGTCTCAGAGATGGCGAACACATCGGACGGGGCGAAGGCGCCCCGATCAAGCGTTACAACCAGAGCATCGAGTCCGTGCTGGCGCAGATCGAACCGATCAAGCGCGAGAAAGACCTGGATCGAAATCGCCTTCAACAACTGTTACCGCCAGGCGCAGCTCGGAATGCGCTCGACTGCGCGTTGTGGGACTTGGAAGCGAAACAGTCCGGCAAACGAGTTTGGGAGTTACCAGACTTTGCGAACGTGTGCTGTAGCCGTCGCCCTCCGGGCGACGCGCACGCTTGGCGCCTGCCTTCGGAGCGCTACGGCGCGGCAGGCAGCGAAGCGGCTACAGCTAACAGGATTCAACTCCACCAAGTTGAGACTTCCTTCACAATTAGCCTTGACACACCGGACGCAATGGGCGCCGCAGCAACCGCTCATGCAAGCGCGCCCATTTTAAAATTGAAACTCGGCGGTGACGATCTCGATCTCCCGCGCGTCGAGTCTGTGCGCACAGCCGCGCCCAACGCGCGCCTGATCATTGACGCGAATGAATCCTGGTCGGTTGACCATTACCGGAGAATTGTTCCGCGACTTAAGAAAATCGGCATTGAATTGATCGAGCAACCATTTCCGGCTGACGCCGATGAAGTGCTCGAGAATCTCGATCATCCGATCCCAGTCTGCGCCGATGAAAGTTGCCATACAACCGCCGATCTTCCGCGACTCACGAAGCGCTACGACGCAATTAATGTGAAGCTCGACAAAACCGGCGGATTGACCGAAGCGCTTTGCTTGTGTGCGCGCGCGCGCGAAAGCGGATTCAAATTGCTCATTGGCTGCATGGTTTGCACATCGTTGGGCATCGCTCCCGCACGCCTTCTCGCCGGTGCCGCAGAATGGGTCGATCTCGATGGCCCGCTTCTCCTGGCCCGCGATCGCGAGCATCCAATCCCGTACACGGACGGACAAATCGGCATTCCTCCACGTGAATTGTGGGGGTAGTCGACTGTTCTCAAGGTTCAGATTCTTCCACCTTGTAAACCACCATGCCGCGCGCCTGGTAGTTCGCGAGCGCCGACGGATGATCGCGATTGCACGTGTGAAGCCACACGCGCTTGGGAGCAATCCCGCCATGGCGGGACCACGCTTGTTCGATTGCGCTGGTCAACAATGCGCCGCCCAAATCGCGGCCGATAAATTCTGGCAATAAGCCAAAGTACGCGATCTCGACCGCGCCGTTACGCCCGTCCGGCTCGGACTCGCTGTGAAGTTCATAGTACCCGGCAAGCGCGCCATCGTAGTATGCGGCGAACGTCCGCAACTCTGGCGCAGTCGCATATTCCTTCCATTGTTCATCCGTCCACGGCCGTTTGTCACTCCAGTCCCACTGCTCGCCTACGCGAAAATAGAGATCGCGATTGAAACGCCAATCGGGTT
>DATBDI010000280.1:0-2633 GCA_036270025.1 Candidatus Udaeobacter sp.
GATCTATCTTTTGAATGCCGGCTTCGTTGCGTTGAATGAAAATCTTGTCAGTGCGTTTGTCCGCTGAGACGGCGTGAAGCGCCGGCGTGAGTCGCCACAATTGATAGGCAAGCAGAGCCAGCGCAATGGCGGCGACGCCGATGATGAACACGAAAAATTTCCGTTTGCTCCAGTAGGGCATAACTTCGCCCGGCGTGACCTCCGCCGTTCGCTTCATTCCTTCCGGCGTCAATTCAAACGACCAGGAGATGATTATGGTGACAATGAAGCCAAACGCGGCCAATACGATCAAAGCCGTCAGCATCCACTCAGGCGCGTCGAGTGTTGGCAACACAATCCACGCGAGCTCAATTAGCAGCCACGACACGACGGCGTAAACGAGAGCGACTTTATCAACGTGGCGCCGCTTCACTTCGGCGAAGAGCGAGAGTCTTTTGCTCATAACGCTGTGGGTAAACCGAGTTTGGCGAGCAAGTTCTTGTAACGGGGATCGTCGCGCAACCCACGCAACAATGGATCAATTAACAATGTAAGCGTCCCGGTGTCGTGATTATCAAACGAGATTTGCAACCACTCGAACGCTTTGTCTTTCTCACCCCGCACGGCGTAAACCTCAGCGATTTGATAGGCCAACTGATCTCGGCCATTGGCAATGAGATCAGCCAATGCCGCGTCTGCCGCTACGCGATCGCCGCGCACGTAGTGGGCGAGGGCCAGCTCAAAACGGCGATAGCCTTCATCGGGCTCCAGTTTCGCTTCCCGCAGCGCCGTCTCACCATCGCCGCGCTCGAGCGCGACGTGCACCTGGTAGCGATGAATGCCAGCAGCTGCTGGCTGCAACTCCGCGGCTTTGCGTGCAATCGCGTCTGCCTCATCCAATTTTCCTTCAACGAAAAGCACGCGCGCCAGGTTCGTCTGCGCTGGAATGGAGAGAGGGTCCAGTTCTACCGCCTGCCGGGCCTGCCGCTCGGCCTCATCAATTCGCCCTAAGTAAACAATCACTCGCGCCAGCAGATCGTTCGCGGTCGGATTTGCTGGCGAAAGTTCTTTCGCGCGTTTTAGTTCGCTCAAGCCTTCGGCAAATTTCCATTCTGCGAAGAAGCGAACCCAGCCGAGAGCGGCATGCGCCTCGGCCAGCGCCGGCGCAATAGCCACTGCCTTCTCCGCATCCTCGCGTGCTTTCGGCCATGCGGTTTTGCCCTGGCCGCTAAGATCCCCAATGAACGACCAGGCCTCCGAACGTTCGGCATATGCCAGGGCATAACCAGGATCGAGCCGAATCGCCTCATCGAAGTAACTGACTGCTTTGCGATAGTCTTCCAGATTGCGTCGCTGGAAATGGAAATGACCTTGGAGATAAGCGTTATGCGCTTCCGTACTTTTGGTCGCTGGGTTCGTGGTCGACCGTTCATCCGTTCCGAGAAGCGTTACCTTCAGTGACGCAGCCACGGCGGTCGCGATTTCCTGCTGCACCGTGAAGATGTCCTTAAGTTCACGATCGAACGTTCGCGTCCACAGCTCGATTCCGTCGGCAGCGTTGACCAGTTCGGCAACGATTCGCACCCGCTCTCCCTGCTTGCGCACCGTGCCCTCGAGCAGCGTGGCCACGCCCAGCTTTTCGCCGATGGTTTTCGGTTCCTCTTTCCTATCTTTGAAACGAAAAGAAGAACTGCGACCGATGACTTTCAGTTCTCTGATTTGAGCGAGCGCCGCGATCAATTCTTCCGACAACCCATCCGAGAAATACTCGTCCTTCGGATCGCCGCTTTCATTCAGTAAAGGCAGAACCGCGATCGATTTCTGTGCAAGTGTAGCCGCATCGCTTTGAAAGCCCGGCCTCGCCTCCGGCTGCGTTACGGGGCGAGGCGTTGCGTGGCTGCCCGCGGTATAGCGTCCAATGAAAAACAATCCCACGGACAAGGCAGCCCCAACCACGGCGACATAGATCCACGCGTATTTTTTCTGGCCCGCGGCCGCCGGGGTCGCATCGGCAACTGCGGTTCGCTTGATTCCTTCTGGTGTCGCTTCAAACGCCCATGCAATCACGAGCGCGATCGGGAATCCGACTACAACCACTGCGATCACCAAACGCACGACCCAGTTCGGAATTTCCAGGAATGGAAAAACCTGCGTGGCAACTTGAACCAAAAGCCAGCCAACAATCGCATAAGCGACCGCAACTTTGTAAACATTGCGCCGCTGGAGCTCGGCTAGGAAATTGCTTGGATTCACGCGTGGCTAGTAATGAACGGCTAATTGTACAGAAGGAAGAGCGAAGTCCAGACCGGCGTGACCTCGCCCTGTGCTCTTGTTGTGCGGCGCTGAATCAGATAAGCCGAACACATGGAGACCGGACAACCGCCTGCTAATACGAGCTCGCTTAGAAAAGAACGGCTGCTTCGCATTCTCGGAGTGACTTTTGGCGTCGCGGTCGGCATCGGCGGAACAATCGGAATTGGCATCCTGCGGATTCCAGGGAGCGTGGCGACTCAACTCGGCCACAGCGGACTGATCATGGGCGTATGGATAGTCTCCGGACTGTATGCTTTCGCCGGTGCGAATACCTACGCTGAGCTGGGCACAATGCTGCCACTTGACGGCGGACCTTACGTTTATGCTCGTCGGGCATATGG
>DATBDI010000281.1:0-3034 GCA_036270025.1 Candidatus Udaeobacter sp.
ATGTCGCCTCCGAAGCGATCGAGCGTGACCACATTGTCTCTAAAACTTAGGCGCGCAGTAAAGCCTCTCACCGCGGGGATGGTGGCATTCGTAAAACGAGCGACGTTCACCGTCATGTCCCCTGCTCCGCTGAAAACCGGATGACCGAGCGTGCCACTCACATCAACGTCCAACCCGAGCTCGCCATCGAGTTGCTCAAGTTCCGGAACAAATTGCCGAACAAAATTCACCGACGTGCGGGGGACACGGGCTTTTGCGGTGATCGGCGTGTCGTCCGGCACTTTCCTTGCGCGGGCGATTTTCGGAATATCTAAAGGCACGCTTCCAGTTATTTCCGCCGGCTGAATCCGGGGCTGCTGCAGCTTTCCTGAAAATGTCAGCCGATCCTGCGTTGCCTGCGCACTCAGCTCAAAAGTCGCCGGCTCCATCTTCGGCCAATATTCGTTTCGTATGTCGCGTACCTGCATGTCGAGCCGCGCGTTGAGATCCGCGATTGTTCCACCAGCGTCGAGCTTTGCGTTCATGAAGCCGGAGGTCATCGCTTTGATCCCGAGCTCGTCGAACAATCTTTTCAAATCGAGATCCTGAGACTGAAATGTCGCAGACACCTTGCCAGAGGACGGAATAACGGGGCGATTGGTCCCGAGATTCTTCCAGACCAACGGAATTGAAACATACCCGTACGCATAGTTCGTCGTGGGTAAGGCGCGCTCATCGGGCGGCGCGTCGCCGCTGCGAACGGCCCGGCGGTCCGTCTTCACTTGGTTGCCGCCGCTGCGGATGGCGTCCCGCCGAAGTGGCACCCGTACCTGATTGAGTTGAATTTTGTCTATTTCCAGCGTGTCACCTTTGGTCCGAGCAATGGCTTGAAAATCCATGTTACTCGTGGCGAAAAAGATGATGGGCACATCCAGGCCGTCCGGTGAATAGGCGGCGTCGACGTTCGCCTGGAGCGATTGCAAATTTCCGTAGCGGCCCTTTTGCAACACGAGCTTCAGCTTCCCCAAGTTCCTCCAAGGGACGAGAGGCTGCCTGCCCGCCGTAGCCTTGGCGGAGGCAGGGGAAGCCGTCACTCCTTGGCCCTCGCCTTCCCAGTCAACCGTCAGCGAGCCCGCCAATTCGTTTTGATTACCGGAAGCGCGAAGCAATGGCTGAAGCGTCGACAGGTTGGCAACGTTGGCGGAAATTTTGCCGGCATAATTATACGGCTGGCGCAGATTCAGCCTTCCCGTCGCATTAACATAGTCGGTGTCGTTCAGGGCGGCCCTAAGATCGTTAACGTACAGAACGTTGTTCGAGATCGCACACTGGCTGCTTAGCTGCCGGAACACCAAATCTCGCATCCTAAGGTTCGTCCCAGAGAGCGATATCTGTCCGTTGGCGACTTCTTGTTTCCATTGGAGCTGCCCCGCGAGCTGCAATGGTCCGCTTACTCTGGTTGGCGAATCGGCGATCCAGAAGTCGCCGGCGTTAGCGGCGTTTAACGTGACGTCGACATCGGCTGGCTGCGAAGCGAACGTGCTCACCTCTGCCGGAAGAATATATCGGCCATGAACACTCAGTTCGTTTTCTCGTCGTCGCAAAATGAACCGGTCAAGTCCGAGAACATCATCACTGGAGTTGGACGAGCCTTCTGCTGAGTCGATAACGTAATCGCGATAACGTATTCCCGTTAAATTGAACTCCATCGCCGTGCGAAGATCCGCGAACCACAATCGTTTAGTATCGCCGCGAGCGACGCGTTTCGAGGCACGAAGGGTACAGGTCAGCTTGTCAATTATTCCATCCCGGAAACCGAGGTTACCTGCGGTCACGCCGAGAGTCGCCTGCACGTTTGCATCTACAATATCAATCTTGCCGCTGAACTGCGCGGAGCCGGTGAGCTCCACGGTCGTGCCTTTCGTTAATCGCTCGAGATCAGGCGCTGTACCCGAAATCTCCAGATTCGTGGGGGTGCGGCCAAAATCTGCGAACGTGGCCGGCATCTCCATCGAGCCACGAAGATGAAATTCATTCGTCTCCTCAGTGATGTCGGCCGAACGCAAAACTCCCCGGCCCTGTTCCGCCGAAATTTCTATTACTGCGCGGTCGAAATTGATTTCCCTCCGATGCACGTCGTTCAGTTGCAGCGACAACGTGCCGTTCCAGGTCCGTGGCGCATCGATAGCGCCTCCGCCTTCCAGAGTAAGGCGCTCAATCTCGCCAGAGAGATAATTCTCCGGAATAACCAGGAATTTGTTCAGCGCTTCCGCCGCAACTTTCTGGGCAGCCAGATGTAGCCTTGTGTCGAGCGACGACTTTGTTTCCGTCAGCGCAGCAGAAGCCGATATTTGGCCGCCCCCGACGGTGCAATTCAGTGCGATCGACATTGCGTTGGCGTCAAGTTGCGACGCATCAATGTTCAGAAGATAAAGTTGCTCTTGGTCGCTTAGATTCAGGTCGCGCAGGATTAAATTCTTGTTCGTGTAAGAGGTTTGCCCGGAAGTTTTCGACCATGTGTCACCAGAAGGAAGTTGCAGTGTCTCGATCCGCAGCTCTCCGGGAGTGCGAGGGTCGAGTTCCAGATCAGCATGACCAACGACGAAATCGTACGGTTGATTTCTGACGATGAATGTCAGGTCCGTAGCACGCAGTCGTTCCGGGAAAAACCTTGGCAACTCCAATTGCGGGTGCGGCGGCCGCGGTCTCAGCGGTTTCTTGGAAGGATTAAGGACAATGGTGGCCGCGCGCGCTTCGACGTCGTTGAATAACCTGGGAAGACCGTGCCGCGCGTACCCAAGCAAACTGTAATCAAGGTACAGATAATCGATGTCGATCGATTCATATTCCGACGGACCAATCGCAAACGCGTGGAGATTCCGGATCGTGACGCTGCCGAAGGGATTTCCCTCAACACGGAAATCAGCCTTTAAATTTTTGTTAGCTGCGTAACGCAGCACAATGTTCCGGCCGATTGCCAGCAAAATTGGCCTGTGAAAAACGATCAGGAGCGCCGCGCATACGGCCACGCCGACCCACACGCGGCGCCAAAGCC
>DATBDI010000282.1:0-1842 GCA_036270025.1 Candidatus Udaeobacter sp.
TTGACCCCGGCGCGCGCCCCTCGAATTCATCCGATGCGAGAACTTTGATGTGTGCGAGCAGACCGTCCGGCGTGATCGCCTCGAGCGCCGGCTGCAAACGGTCCTTTAATTCATCATTTCCAAGGAGCGACGCCGCGGCGGAGAGAAAGATCGCGAGTAGAAAGTGCGAAGTCTTCATGCTCGTTCTGTAGCGGCGCTTCGCGACCGCCGCAAATCCATGCCGCGATCGTACTCAACGTGAGCCGGGTTCGAATCTTTTCACGTGGAATGAAGGAGTCAGACACCATTATTTCAACATGATGCGAAAGCGCAGCCCAGGCTTGCAGACGAACTGCTTCGGTTTGATAAAGTGCTCGACGAAGATGCCTCCATTCGCTTCGATGACGCGCTGCGACGCGATGTTGTCCGGATCGGTGGTGATCTCCACATAGGGAAGGCCGACTACCCTGGCTTCAGGAAGTATGAGGCGTAGCGCTGACTTTGCATACCCGCGGTGCTCCTTCCACGGCACGACCGCATAGCCGATATGCCCGAGACAATAGGGCGGTAGCGCCGTAGTACCTGGCTGCCACCGCAACCCGATGCTGCCGCAAAATTCGCCGTCCCAGAGCCAGCGCCTGAAGCCCGGGAGCCGCTTGGCCGCCGAACCGTCTGGAAGCGTGATGGGAGGACCCTTGGCCTCGCGGTCTTCCATGCTAGCGAGAAACGCCGCTGCATCGACCTGAATGCGGGAGAGCTCTTCGCGTGCGGCGTCGACACCGCGTTCGTTGTCGGCAGACCACCCGCGCTCGAGCGCGGTGACGTAGCTCGCAAGGTGTTCGGGGCCCGGACGCACGAGCTGCATACTAGCCGCCTAACGCAAACAATATGAGCCGCCGCGAGCAAGTGCGCGCGTGCCTGCGAATTGACGGGTCAAACTCATGCAAAGCTGATAGTACGGCCCCTCGTCGTCGGCTCCATCGGTTCGTTAGGCCTGCTTCAGGAGGCACGCGATGGTAAATCTCGCGACATCGGCTGGAAGCGAACTCCGGCACCGTCAACCACCTCATCGCCCGCATTTCGGAACCCAAATCTGCGATAGGCATCCACTGCATTAAGCGAGGAATTCACCGTAACGGTCGCTCTGCCACATCTATCAGAAATAAACGATAGCGCCTCGTTCATAAGCCGTCGTCCGATTCCGCTTCGCTGTCGGTCTGAACGCACGAACAAGTGATAGATGTGCGAGGGGGGCTTAACCACCGCAATCCCGACAATCGCACCAACTTCCAAGGCGACCCAGTGCGGGAATCCATCGGTCATTCGCGTGATCGTCGAATCTACATCCATACTTTTGAGCAGGTTCTCCAACCCTTCAACCTCAAGGGTTGACCCAATGTGCGTCACTGCGAGCTCAGACACGAATCGGCTGATGGCTTCGGCTTCGGATTTCTCAGCGAGACGGATCTTCATTTTGCGGCCTAACGAGAATGGAGCGAGCTGGGAATGGAGCCGCTGGGAAGCGAGCGACATAGATGGGCGGACCCGTGAGGGTGAGCCTTCTGGGACGAAGGCGAATCAGGTCGCGACATAGACGGGAATGGAGCGGCTTGGGAAGCCACGACATAGACGGGAAGGGCCCAGAGGCTGAGGAAGCGGGAGCGAACGAATCAAAGCCCGAGAGGGCGAACACCGCGAGCTGGGAAGCCGCGGGGTAGACGCAAAAGCCGCGAGGGTAGCGGTTCTCGAGCGGGAGCGAAAGAACCAATGAGACGGGAGGATCATGAGCCAAAGAGATAAGTCGGGCGGTAATTCTTTTTCAGGCATAATGAATGTGGGTGAATGTAGCGACGTCCCACGCGG
>DATBDI010000283.1:0-9359 GCA_036270025.1 Candidatus Udaeobacter sp.
ATAGGTAGCGAGCAACGCCACAAATGTGGTCGCTGCCGGTGTCCACTTTTGAAATTCAGAATCGCGCAACAACAATTGCGAAACCAACCAGATCGCTGCCAGTGCCAGAAAAATCCAGGTCAGCGGGAACGCGTAGCGACCACTGGTCCGCAAGGTCCACATCGCAATCGCCGTCAACCCGACCAACCCAAGCGCTACTGCAGGCGGAGTTGCTGACCTCGGCCGCAGGCGCAGCACTTCTGCAGCGCAAATCGCCAGGATTAGGTGGAAGAACGGTAACCACCGAAAGCTCCATCGAAAAAGTCCCGTTGTTGGAACCATGCAAAGTAACAACACTACCAGGAGCAGGATCAGCTCCCATTTGATTTGCCTGATCAGCGCGCGCCCGCAGCAAACAAATCCAGTGACAAGCGCAGCCGGAGCGACCAGTCCGCAAGCGAATTCCGTCGCAGTGTGCGGCTGGTAGCGCGTGGAAAAATCGGCCCACTTCACCGTCCAGGACGGCAGGATCAATCCGGGCAACGCCGTCGGCGGCACAAGCCATTGCCAGTGCGCAGATGGCGCTTGCAGTTCACGCGCCGAACCTTGTACCACGTCGAGAATCGCAAGCCACGCCGGCGCTGACATTCCAAAGCCGAGCGCGACACCAAAAAACATCGGCAAAATGGAGAAGGTGATCCGGGTTTGGACTAACGATTTGATCGAGAGCCATCCAATCAAAAGCAGCAACATCAAAACCGTGTAAGGAAACCCTCCGGTGACGAGCAGGTATACGAATGGCGCCGGCCAAAGGAATCGCCACTTTGTTCGTTGCGGGTCCAACGCTCGTTCTGCTCCCCACCACGCCCATGGCAGCCACGTGAACGCGCCGAGCGCGCCGAACCAATCAGTCGCACCCCAACAAAAGATCCAACCGTTCAGCGAGGCAACCAGTGCGACGAAGATCGACACTGCAGCCGAGAATCCGCGTTCGCGGGAGAGCAAGAAGGCACCTACCGCGAGCATGAACAGGTGCGCGATCGAAACAGCAGCGGCCTGCTGCGAAAATATTAGCGGGAATTTCCAGACCAGGATAATGATTGCGTTTATGAAGACGGAGAACACGCCATACTGAAATTCCCCGGCGAGATTGCCGCAGACCCACGAGTAGGGGCTCAGGATCGGCCAATGTCCCTCAGACCAACTCCGCGCCATGTCGGCGAACACCGGCAGCACTGACAATTCGTAATCGTCGTTCCAAAAGACCTGCGGATTATGCCAGAGCAGAGTGAGACAGAAGGCGACAACGAGCAGGCCGGCTGAAATGGCAGCAACTATTGTGGAACGCACATTCAGGGTGGCTGCACGGCCTTGTCTCAACGTCCAACGTTCAACGCTCAACACCCAATGCAGGAACTCGCAGAATCATTTCTCGTCCCTCTCGGCCGTTCGGATGCTTGAGAAGAAAATTTTGATCAGCTCCTCAGTCTCGTTGAGGATCGGGCTCATTTTCGGCGCTGGCATCATTGAGGATCTCGCAATCAGACGTAACCAGCGGCGAGTCTCTTTTAGTTCTTTGAGGCAAATCTTTAATTTGTGAACGAAATCTTTGCGCGATTCGGCGGCTTCGACCTCGCCGTGATTTCCATAAGGAGAAGTCCCGCAACGCAGAAGTTGTCCAGCGACGTGATTAGCCGCTCGCGTATTTGGCAGGGCATCGACCAACCGAATGATGCGGGCACTGAATTCCAGTAGTCTATCTTCCAGATCGAAACGCGGCCTACTTGCTGATTGAGCGTTGGGCGTTGAGCGTTGGGCGTTGGACGTTGAAGACTTCCAAGCGTAAGCACCTCCCGCCTCTCTTACGCCAAGCCATTCGATATTGAGCACTAGACTTTGGGAATCGGGCGTTTTCTTGTTCACAGCACCACCGGCTTCCCCTCAGTCATCACGAGCACCTTTTGCTCGACGCCGTGTGCGCGAGCGGCTGTGAGCAAGCGTTGCGGCGGTTCGTGGAGAGGCTCGAACCCAAGGCGAAAGCTGCCGTAATGCATCGGGATCAATTTCTCCGCCCGCAGTTCGAGAAAGGCCTTCACTGCTTCTTCAGGATTCATGTGAACTTCGCGACCGGTAGGCGCTTCATAAGCGCCAATGGGAAGCAACGCGATTTCGACGTTGTACCGTTCGCCGATTTCCTTGAACCCGGGAAAGTACGCGCTGTCGCCGCAGTGAAAAATTGTGCGGCCATTTGACGCGATCACAAACCCACCAAAATCGCGGTGCAAGTCTGCCAGGAACCGCGCGCCCCAGTGGTGACACGGTGTCAGAGAGATTTTCAGCGGGCCGAGTTCCACCGTCTGCCAATAATCGAGCTCGTGCACAATATGGAAGCCAAGGTCGTGAACCAAATTGCCCACACCCATGGGCACAACAATAGGTTGGTCCGCGGCGACGCGACGCAGCGTGCGCCGGTCGAGGTGATCGAAATGCGCATGAGTGACCAGAACGAAATCGATGGCAGGCAAATGATGGATCTCGAAGCCGGGCTGCTTTAAGCGCTTAATCACCTTGAGCCATTTCGACCAGATCGGGTCGACCAGGATGTTGACCTCGTGCGTCTGAATGAGAAATGAAGCATGTCCGATCCAGGTGATGCAGATCTCGCCCTCGCGGATCGTCGGAAAGTCGGGAGCCGCCGGACCACCGGCGCGCTTCACAAACAGCGACGGTATCAGGACGCTGGTAAGAAAATTGCGCTTGTGCCAGTCAGCGCGCGGGCGCAGCCGAACGCGCGTGGAGCGTTTGGCGCCAGCGCCGTCAGCCGATTCCTGACGCACAACGTTTCGCCGGCTTCTATTAGGAAAACGAATTGGCACAACATCAACACGATATGATTCCGAGTACAGCGAAGCAAAGCCTTTTGCGTGACAACCACGCGGCAAGCTTGTCGCTACGGCAAAGGTTGATTGAAGCCGAATTCCGCGTTGAGTTGTGCGCGTATGCGAAGTTGGAAAGTTTTAGTTCCGCTGGTCTTGATCTGTTCGGCCGCGCTGGCGTCCGAATCACGGTTGCCATTTAGCACCGTCTTCAAAGGGCAGGATCAGTTCAATCGGCTGGTTGCAAAGGCGAAGGCAGGAAATTGGAAAGCTTTGCCGATTGGCGAACGAACCGCGGCAGTAGGACAAGCATTGGTTGGAACACATTACAAACATTTCACGCTGGAAATCGACAACCGCGTCGAGTCTCCGTCAGTCAATTTTCAGGGAATGGATTGCTGGACGTTTTTCGAGACCGCGCTGGGCTTCGCCAGAATGCTCAACGAGCCTGAATCGAATTGGACTCCGGAACGCCTGCTGTTTTACATCGAGCTGGATCGGTATCGCGGCGGGCAATGCACTGGAGACTACCTGTCGCGTCTGCACTATTTGGAAGACTGGCTTTACGATAACAATCGCCGGGGCTTGGTAGAAGATCTCACGCGCGAACTCGGCGGGAGCAGCGTCCCGCATTCGGCACGCGAGATGACCGTGAACTGGCGGCATTATCGGTATTTGGCCGCAAATCGTTCGTTGCTCGGACCACTTGGGCGCATGGAAGCGAATGTTTCCTCGCGGCCGCTCAATCAAATTCCAAAAAGTCAGGTGGCGAAAATTGAACCAAAGCTCCGCAGTGGCGACATCATCGGAGTCATTTCGCGTGACGGAGGACGTTTTTCGACGGCCCACGTCGGCCTCGCATTGCGCACTGGTGATGGCGTATTGCATTTCATGCACGCCTCCTCTCCGAGGAATTACGGCAAGGTCGTCGTTGATGATGAGCTTTCGAAGTATTTGTATCGCTACAAGTCTGACAGCGGGATCCTTGTCGCGCGCCCGCTGCGTTAGGGCTCGTCGAACTTGTGCAGATCGCCGAGCAACTTCTCCAGTCGCTCGACGGCCTCATCGGCATCGACTCCATTCGCTTCCAGCGTTGCAGTCGCTCCGCAATCGAGGTTGGCGCGTAGAACGTCAATCAAGCTTGAGGCGGAATACCGCCCCCCAGCCGTGACTAGCCAGATTTCCGATCGAAAAATCCTGACGTGCTTCACAAAGTGAGCGGCGGGGCGCGCGTGCAACCCCAGCTTGTTTATAATGCGCACCTCGCGCCGCGCTAAAACTGAAGGTCGCTTCTCCCGGAAAATCATGCCTGACTAGTGCCCCAACGTCGGTGGAGAAACTTTTCAATAGGAGAGAAGAAAATTTTGTCGGCCAGCAAACCGATCACGACGATGACAATCATGATACCGATGACCTGCTCCATTGCGCTTAATTCGCGACCGTAATGTAGAAGCTGGCCGAGACCAAAACCAGTCAGGATTGTGACGAAAATTTCGGCCGCCATCAGTGAACGCCAGGCGAATGCCCAGCCTTGCTTCATACCGCTAACGATAAATGGAAGCGCGGAAGGCAGGATCACTTTGAACCAGATGTGCAATCGCTTGGAGCCCATTGTCAATGCCGCGCGCCGGTAAATCGGAGGAACATTGCGCACACCTGTCTCGGTAGCGATCACGACCGACCAGAGCGTTCCCATCACGACGACGAAAAGCATAGCGGCTTCCGTCTGTCCGAACCACAACAACGCAAGCGGGACCCAGCAGACACTCGGCAATGTCTGGAGACCAAGGGCTAGCGTTCCAATGGTGTCCTGCCACACCTTCCAACGCGCAGTCAGTAATCCCAACGGCAGCCCTGCAAGAAGTCCAATGATGTAGCCTACGAGCAATCGACGCATCGTCACGATCGTGGCCTTCACCAAAGTTCCATCCACCGCAGCGCCTTCCAGGTAGACTGCCACTTGCCGCGGCGAGGGCAGGAGGACAGGCGACCAAATCTTTGCACGAAACAGCGCCTCCCAAATCATCAGGAGAACAGCAAAAAAAAGTGCCGCCAACAAAAAACGTTTCATTCTGCGATTGCGACCTCCAGTTGGCTATAACTCTTCAGCGCTTTCGTAATTTCCGTAGCATGAACGGCAAGATCGACACTGTTGATGTCGCGCGGCCGAGGCAGGTCCACGGCAAACTCTTCTCGAATGCGACCGGGACGCGGCGAAAAAACTATCACACGATCGCCCAGACATGCTGCCTCGCGGACATTGTGCGTAACAAACACGATTGTCTTGTTCCGCGCTTTCCAGATTCGCTGAAGATCTCCATAGAGTTGCTCACGAGTCAGCGCATCGAGAGCCGCAAACGGTTCATCCATCAGTAGCATGCGTGGATTTGGTGCCAGCGCCCGGGCAAGGGAGACCCGCTGTTTCATCCCACCGGAAAGCTCGTGAATATTGGCGCGCTCGAACCGGCTCAGACCGACCAGTTCGAGATAGTACTTGGCGACGTCGTGCCGATCTTTATTTGTTAGGTTCGGCTTGAGCTTGAGTCCAAATAGAACATTCCCAAACACGTTCAACCACGGGAAAAGTGCCGGTTCTTGAAACATGACGAGACGCTCACGGCCTGGCCCGGTTACCGGTTTGCCATCGGTACACACCGTTCCGCTGTCGGGTTTTTCCAAGCCGGCAATTATGTTAAGCAATGTCGTTTTGCCACAGCCGCTGGCGCCAACGAGGCACACGAATTCACCCTCAGCAACGTTCAGGCTCACACGATCGAGCGCGAGGACTGCTCCGGATGCACCTTTGAAGCTTTTCGAAACGTCCTCGATCGCGAGTTTTGAGGGCGCAATGAGTTCGAGCTCCTCCGCAGCTGAGGAACGTTGGCGGTGTGCAATGTGCATTTACGGGATTTCGATCAGCTTCGACGTGTCTGTCGACCCTTTTAAAAATCCGGCATCTTTTCCATCCTGCACCGATTTAGTAATCAAATCGCGTGATACGTCGCTCGTGAATTGAATCCGCTTCCACGCCTGCGCGACCGCATCGGGCGGAAAATCGGCGCGCGTTTCAGCCTTTAACTCATCGATCAGTAGCTTCTGCGCTTTTGCTTGATTCTCCTGAATCCATTTCGTGAGTTCCACGTTTGCGTCTGCGATTTTCTTCGCCATGTCACGCCGATCACGCAGGAACTTCACGCTGGAGACAAGCCATGTTGTGATAGTGTCTTTATCGTCGAGAAAGACGCGCGCTTTCGCATCGCGCTCGAGACGAGTTACCCACGGCTCGACCGTCCAAACGGCGTCAACGCCGCCACTTTGAAAAAGTCCCAGCTGATCCGGGTTCGCGGTCGGGATCACCGTCACGTCACCACCGGTCTGAGTGACGTTGAATCCGTGCGCTTTCAACCACGCCCGGCAGGAAATATCTTGTGTGTTGCCGAGTTGCGGCGTCGCAATTTTCTTCCCGCGAAAATCTGCCGGCGTTTTAATCGGCGAGTCAGATTTCACAACCAGAGCTGCGCCGGCGTTGGCCGCGCCGGAAATGACACGGATCTCCTCCCCGTTTGACTTGAAGTACGCATTGAGTGCTGGACTCGGTCCGACATAGGTCACATCAAGCGATCTGGCGAAGATCGCTTCCATGGCTGATGGCCCCGCATTGTAGGTAAACCACTGGATCTCAACGTTCGGGCCAAGGCGCTGTTCAAACCAGCCTTTGCCTTGTCGCGAGAGCGCGTGTGCGATTACGCCCTGCGCATGAGTGATGTTTGGGAAATGGCCGAACCGAATTGTGGTTTTTTGTTCTGCAGTGGCAAACGATCCAAAACAAAGAATCGCTGCAGTTATCGCTGCTATTATTGTTTTCATGTTTGATTGGGATTCGAAGAGGGGTTCACGACTACCGACGAGTTCAACGCCGGCTGCTTAGAACATCACCTGCACGCGCCCAATGACTTCGTCGAAGTCGTCCTGACCGAACTCCGGATTCGCTTCGCGGAAATCGGACCAGGTATGGATGTAGTCGACCATCAGTTTGAGATCGTCGCCGTGGATGTAGTAATTCAAGCCGCCTGTGATGGAATGAATACCGTCATTGCCCATTTGTCCGGGGTTTAAATCCTGCCACTGAACCGCAACTTGAAGCTTCTTCGGGATCAGGAAATAGGCCGCGGTTATATAGAATCCGTTGGTTGTAAAGTCGGCAAACCCCGGTGGCACACCGTTCAGTGTACGCCCTTGGACGTGTTCTTGGAGGTATTCACCGATTAGATCGAATGGACCCATCTTAAGCCACGCATCCACGCTCCATGCCGTTCGTTCATCCGCTCCCGGCAGGACGAAAGGCGAAAGCGAACCGTCAGAGTTCACCAATAGGTTCAATGATTGCGAGATATTTGTTCCCTTGTCATCGCGGCTGTTGAGAATGTCGGCGCCAAGTTTGAGGTAAGAATCCTTGCCGAAAACGCCTTGGAACAGAGTGGATTCCAACCGGCCCACATACATGAAATTGTTGTTATCATTAACGGTGATGTTGCGTCCGTTCCCATTGAATATGCCAGCGTAATAGGTCAGCAAATCCTTCCCATCAGGCCAAATGTTCGCGAAGGGTTTTCCCCAGAGCTGAACACCGATCTGCCGCTCCGGTGTGATCGCCCCCGTGGGCAGACTGCGCTCGATAATGATCAGGGAAGGGTCTGGGGTAAGTTGCTCCAAGCCAAACGGCGCTTTCCATTGGCCGACCTTGACCTGCGCCTCCGCGAACTGATGCCAGTTAGCGAAAATGTCTGTGCCCGAAAATGCAGTCCGGTTCGCGTTGATGCCATCACTATTCTCGAAGTCGCCTTCAACTTTGAAATCGAATTGCTCCGCGAAATCACCGGTCAGATTGATGCGCGCCCGACGCAGACGGAAACGATCTTTCAACGCAGTTTGGCCAAAACGGCCTTCGAACGCGGAAACATCGCCATCTTCAAAGTTGATCTGAACGTACCCACCCAGCACGAGTTTCAGCTCCGGTCCCCGCTGCAGCACAAACAAAGGTTGTTTCTCCGGTGCGGGGACAGATTGTTCGACATATGTTTTTCCGTCGTAATTCACTTTGGTTTTGAATTTTCCGTCAGGAACAGCCGCAGTTTCCTTCTTCAGGCTTCGGACTTCGGCCTCGAGCTCTACGTTTCGCTTTTGCAATTGCTCTACCGCGTGTTCGAGTCTCTCCAGCCGATCGGATTCGGAAGCAGCCTTCATAGCTGCTGGGCGAAGCGCCGTCACCAGCAGTACCGAAATAAGAACATGGTTTCGCACAAGACATTTTGTTATCGACATATGTTTCTCCTGTTTGTTTACGCGTTGACACGACGATTTGTAACTGGCTCTCCCGTAATCGGTCAACCATGCGTTCCAATTGCACGCTCGAGCAGGTAGCCGATTAGGGCGGTTGCGGGGAGAGTGAAAACCCATGCCCAAACAATTCGTTCTACCACTGTCCACCGGACTCCACTGAAACGTTTTACCGCCCCGACCCCCATGATGGACGTGGAAATTACGTGTGTGGTTGAGAGTGGAATGCCGTAGTAGCTCGCTACTTGAATGATTAGCGCGGCAGTGGTTTCGGCCGCGAAGCCATGTACCGGCTGCAACTTCACCACCCGATGGCCGAGCGTGCGAATGATGCGCCAACCACCAGCCGCCGTTCCCGCCGCCATCGTCACGGCGCATAGAGCGATAACCCATGTTGGAAGCACGAACGATGGCGTTTTAAGAAAATCGAGCCAGCGTGGCGAATGATCGAAGCTGCCCGCCTTTGTTCCGGTAAACAGCGCTAGTGTGATGATGCCCATCGTTTTCTGCGCATCATTTGTGCCGTGGCTATGGGCCATCCAGGCCGCGCTGAAGATCTGCAGTTTTCCAAATAGCGACTGAATAAATTGCGGTGTGAAGCGATGCACTGCGATAAGCAACAAAAACATGAAGACCGCGCCGAACACGAAGCCGGCAACTGGCGACGCGATCATAGGCAGGACCACCTTCGGCCACACACCTTCGTTCCATTTGATTACCGACCAATCGCCTCTCGCGGAAGCGAGTGCGGCGCCGCAAAGTCCGCCGATCAGCGCGTGACTTGAACTTGATGGTAAGCCCAACCACCACGTCGCAATGTTCCAGCCGAACGCGGCTAGCACAGCACAGAGCACGGTCGTCATAGTGACCACCTCGGTATCCACCAATCCTTTGCCGATCGTGGCAGCAACCGCACCGCCAAATAACGCTCCTGTGAGATTGAAGAATGCAGCCATTGCGATCGCCTGGCGCGGCGTAAGTACTCGCGTCGAGACGACTGTTGCGATCGCGTTCGCCGCGTCGTGGAAGCCATTGCTGTATTCGAAAATGACAGCGGCCAGAATGACCAAAATGAGCGTGAGCACGCGGTCCGTTTGCTACGCGTATTTCAGCGCCACCTGAACGATGATGTTCCCCGCGTCGCGGCAGCGATCGATCACTTTTTCC
>DATBDI010000284.1:0-3794 GCA_036270025.1 Candidatus Udaeobacter sp.
CGGCAGCTTCGGCTTCCCGGCGAAAGCGCTTCAGGTGCGCTTTGCTCGCCCACTGACCAAGGCTAATGACTTTTAATGCAACGGTGCGATTAAGACTCTTTTGCCGGGCGCGAAACACCACGCCCTGGCCGCCGCGACCGATCTCCTCGAGTAATTCGTAATCGCCCAGTTCTCCCAGCATTTCGGCCAAGTGCGTTGTAGCCGGCATCGGTGATGCCGGTCTGCTTGGGCCGCCGACCCCGGCTACAGATGCGTCTGGGAACAGGCCAAGGCCACTCTCAAGAAGGCAACCCGGGCAGCCTCCCTCCGGCGCGTCGGCGGGGATTTCCGCCCCGCACCTTGGGCAAAGTCTGAGTGTGCTGTTCATCGTCAGGGAACCGCTTGCGCGCTCCCGCCTCTTTTACTGCGTAAAATTCGATTAGAAGTTACGCCCTGACCACAGCAATGAGGTGCCGCAGCTCATCTTCGATGTCGCCAGGCATCGCAACCGTGTGGGAGATTTCTTCTCGCAATAAGGCTTGGTAACGCTGACGAAATCGGTAAAAGGCTTGCTTGACCGCGTTCTCCGTCATCTCGAATTCGCTGGCGATTTGGGCTTGCGAAGGCCGGTCCGGTTCGTCCATGAGCATCTTTTTCATTTGATCAAAGAACCGCACGTTGCCCGCACTGCGATACTCGTCCCGCAGTCGCGTTAGCACTTGCTCCAAAACCGTCAATGCCCAGCGACGTTCGTAGATTTGGTCGGCTGTTAACCTGTCGCTGCGTTCAATATCAACGCACTCGCGCTCACGAATTTCATCCAACGGAATTAAGCGCTGTCCTTTGCCACGCTTGACTGCCATCGCATGGCGCGACTCGTCAGCCAGAAAATGTTTCACCGATGTAAGCAGGTACGAACGAAGTCGTCCTTTTTCCTTGCGAACAGTATTCAGATCTTTGCGCTCCAATAACAAAGCAAAGAACCCCTGGGTGAGGTCCTCCGCGTCCTCGGACCCGGTGCCCTGTCGCCGCACGAACCCATAAATAGGTCGCCAATACGTGCGACAAAGCTTTTCAAGCGCCTCTTGCGCAGCTGGCGATTCGCCTTGTGCCTCCAGCACCACGCTCCAGTGCGTGGTAGTAAACATAGCGGGGCCGTAGGCTCCGAGAGCTGCCGAACCAGTCGCGGTCAGTGGAGTGACCTCATCCTCAGCAGGAGGCACGCAGCAATTGAACCAAAAAATTACGGCGAGATCAAGCTGCAAACAAAAAAGCAGGAACGGCTTGAGCAGCGTCCATTTGAACTCGACGCCTGGGAAGCCGTCGTTCCTTGACGCTTCCGAAATTTACCGTTTACGAATGGCGCTTTGGGCGTTTCAATTAGCAGCGTGACCGAGCAGAAAAGGATTTTCGGAACGGACGGCGTCCGTGGTGTCGCTAACGTGGAGCCGGTGACGGCGGAGACGGCGCTCAAGCTCGGGCGCGCTGCGGCATACGTGTTCGCCAAAATGAATCCGCGAAGAATGCCCGACGGCGCGCGACCGAAAATTGTGCTCGGCAAAGACACGCGCCTTTCCGGTTACATGCTTGAGAACGCGCTCGTGGCTGGAATTACTTCGCTGGGAGTGGATGTTCTCGTCATCGGACCGTTGCCGACGCCCGGAGTTGCTTACATCACACGTTCGCTGCGCGCCGATGCGGGCATCGTTCTTTCCGCTTCGCATAATCCTTATCAGGACAACGGCATCAAATTCTTCCGCCATGATGGTTACAAACTCGACGATCAGATCGAGGAAAAAATCGAGCAACTGGTTTTCAGCGGTGAGCTGGATTCGATTAGACCGACGGCGAACAAAATCGGACGTGCGACGCGAATCGATGACGCCTTGGGGCGTTACGTCGAATTTGCGAAGGCGAGTTTCCCCAAGGGCATGTCCCTCGAGGAAATGCGTGTGGCTGTCGATGTCGCGAATGGCGCCGCTTACAAATCCACTCCTTGCGTGTTGCGCGAGTTAGGCGCGGATGTGGCCCTGGCGCACAACCAGCCGAATGGTATGAACATTAACGACGGCTGCGGCAGCATGCATCCGGAGGAGATCCAGCGTATTGTGCAGGTCAGCGGCGCGGATGTCGGCATTGCTCATGACGGGGACGCCGACCGGGTTCTTCTGTGCGACGAGAACGGCGAGATCGTGGATGGCGACGAGATACTCGCCATCGCAGCTCTGGATTTTTTGGATGGTGGCCGGTTGGAACAAAACACGGTCGTCGCAACTGTAATGAGCAATTTTGGCCTTGATGAAACGCTCGCCGCGCGCGGCGGCAAGGTGGTGCGTACGAAGGTTGGTGATCGCTATGTGCTTGAAGAAATGATCCACCAAAAACTGAATCTCGGCGGTGAACAAAGCGGCCATGTCATTTTTCGCGATTTCACTACCACCGGCGACGGCATCATTAGCGCGCTTCAGGTCTTGCGGATCATGCACAAGACCGGCCAGCCGCTGGGCAAATTGAAGACGTGCCTGCAAAAATATCCGCAGGCCCAGCGCAATTTAGTCATCAAAGAGAAGCGGCCGCTCGACGAGCTGCCTGCCGTGATGAAACTGGTGAACGAGGCGGAAAAGGAGCTGTCCGGCAAAGGCCGCGTGTTGTTGCGCTATTCCGGCACCGAGCCAAAAATTCGTCTACTCATCGAGGGCCGCGAGGTCGAGACCATCGATCGGCAAGCGGACCGCATCGCGGACGCAATTCAAAGTGAGATCGGAATCTAGTAATACAGTGCTCAAACCCGCGGTCATCCCGAAAGAAGTGAGGGACCTCACAAATGGTGATGGATCATGCAATGAACCTGTGTGCCGAACACTTCGAATGCGAGGTCCTTCGCTTCGCTCAGGATGACACGATTGATGTGTTTATGACGCTAGCGAAAATTATCGAAGCGCTTCTGTTCAGCGCGCACAAACCGTTGTCGATTCGAGAGGTTACGACAGCGATCAAAGGCGCCGAGGATGAGGCGGCAGCTGACGGAGCTAACGATTTCTCTCGCGTGCGCGAACCAGAGATCGCCGCTGCGCTCGAACAACTGAAAACTGAGTACGTCCAGCAGGAACGCGCGTTTCAGTTGGTCGAAAAAGCGGAAGGCTGGCAGCTGGTTACCGAACCGCAATACGCTCAATGGGTCCGCCAGCTCTATCCTGCGCCGAAGCCGGCGCGATTGAGCGCGCCTGCACTGGAAACGCTGGCGATCATCGCCTATCGCCAGCCAATTACACGCGCTGATGTTGAAGCTGTTCGCGGTGTGAACATCGACGGCGTGCTGCAAACATTGATGGAGCGCGGCCTGGTGAAGATTGCCGGGCGCGCCGAAATCCCAGGACGCCCGCTCTTATATGAGACGACACAATTTTTTCTCGAGCACTTCGGCCTGCGTACCCTCGACGAATTGCCAAACGTCGAAGAGCTGCGGAAACAGAATTTGCCAGTCGCGCGACCTGTAGCCGGCATCGGCGATGCCGGCGGTCCGGAGTCACCGACTCCGGCTACAACGCCGCAATCCTGACCTGTAGCCGTCGCCCTATGGGCGACGCGACCCGCGCATGAATAGCCCGTCATGGTGGTGCTTCGCACAGCGAAGCGGCTACAGCGCGCTGCTTGTTCTCATCTCTGCAATGGCCCCGGTCGCCCTCGCCGAAATCAAAATCGCTGATTGTGAGCGCGCGGCAAAGTATTCCGAGGGCAGACGCGGCGCGGCGGTGCTGGTGATGCAAAATGGCCGGACGATTTTTGAGCATTATGCCAACGGCGGATCGGCAGGG
>DATBDI010000285.1:0-1882 GCA_036270025.1 Candidatus Udaeobacter sp.
CAGTTATCCGATCGTGAGGAAACGCTGCCCTACGATCATCTCGTGCTCGCGCTCGGAGCGGTTTCGCGTGTGCCGCCGGGCGACGGGATCGCAGAACACGCGCTCGAGTTCAAAGCGCTGGCCGACGCCATCCGCATTCGCAATCACGTGATCGATGCCTTCGACCGCGCGGACGCCGAGCGCGATGAGGCGAAACGCCGCGCCTTGCTCACGTTCGTCGTTGCAGGCGGCGGATTCTCCGGCGCGGAACTGGTGGGTGGTCTGAACGATTTCGCGCGCGGAATGCTGGCGGATTACCCGAATTTACCGCCGGAGGAATTGCGCATCGTCCTCGTCCACTCGCGCGACCGCATTCTCCCGGAGCTAAGCGCCTCGCTCGCGGATTACGCGCTCGAACGGATGCGCGCACGCGGCGTCACTTTCGAGCTGAACGCCCGCCTTTCCGTCGCCCGTCCCGGCAGCGTAACTCTCAAGCGCAAAGAGCCGGAGCCGGCGGAATTTGAAATCGCAACCGAGACACTCGTTTGGACTGCCGGCGCAGTACCGAATCCGCTGTTGCAAGAGTTAGCCATCGAGCGTGACAAACGCGGCGCCGTGGTCGTTGAGGATACGTTACGTGTAAAAGGTAACGCTGGCGTGTGGGCCCTCGGCGACTGCGCTGTCGTGCCCGATGCAAAGACCGGCAAGCCGTGTCCGCCGACCGCGCAATTCGCCATCCGCGAAGCGCGCACCCTCGCCGGCAACATTCGAGCAGCGATCAAAGGCGAACCGCTGAAACCATTCCACTTTGATTCGTTAGGCACGCTCTGCGTCGTTGGCCATCATACCGCGTGCGCCGAAATAAAGGGGTTCAAATTCAGCGGCTTTTTTGCCTGGTTTCTTTGGCGCACGCTTTATCTCAGCAAGCTTCCCGGACTCGAACGCAAGGTGCGCGTGGTTGCAGACTGGACGATCGAATTATTCTTCCCGCGCGACATCGTACAAACGATCGACCTCCATCCGCCGCCCAAAAAATCAACCGCATGAGATCGCGCGCCTCCTTCCTGCTCATCGGCGCCATCGTCGGGGCGCTCGGCGCCGCCGCGCTTTTCTTTCTTGGCCTGGCGCCGGGGATCGCCGTGGTCTTCGGCGGAATTTTCGGCGGATGCTTCGCACTCCTGACGCGTTTCCGCGCGACTACACCCGGCGCCGGTCTATTATGGGGGCTGTCTTTCTCGTTCCTGCTTTGGCTCGCCGGACCGGCTGGAATCCCGACGAAATTTATGTCGAACACTTCGATGGGAATGTTGGACATGGCCCGCGCGCACTTTGCGGAACTGGTCGGTTACCTTCTAGTTTTCGGCGCCCCGCTGGGTTTACTGCTCGGCGCGTTTTCGGCGAAGAAAGCCGCAGCGCATTCCAACGCGCGGCCTTTCAGTCTCTCTCGCGCACTCGTCGCTGGTGGCCTCGCAGGTATCGTCGGCGGCTGGGCTTTCGGGCAATGGATGGAGAAAGCGCATTTCTTTCCACTCATTGCCGGGCTCGTCGGTTCCGCGTCTCCCAGCGTCGGGAAATCACTGCACTTCCTTTTCGCGGTCATCATTGGCGCGACGTTCGGCTTGCTTTTCCAACGCGACGTTCGCGGCTACGGGTCGAGCGCCGGTTGGGGCCTTGCCTACGGCATCTTTTGGTGGTTCCTCGGCCCGCTCACGCTCAAGTCATTATTGCACGCACAAAAGCCTGACTGGTCGCTCGCACACGGCCAGGAACTGTTCGGCTCGCTCATCGGTCACATCGTCTATGGTTTGATCGTCGGCATAATTTACGCAGCGCTTGACAAACTTTGGGTGGGCTTCTTCATCGATAGCGATCCGATCAATCGCCAACCCGAAGGTCCGGGATC
>DATBDI010000286.1:0-3433 GCA_036270025.1 Candidatus Udaeobacter sp.
CGGAAAGCAGAAATCCTGCACTCAGAGAACCCTAAGCTCTACCCTCACTTTAACAGTGGGTCCCGGAGCTTTGAATCTTTCGAGCCGCCGTATCAAAAAAACATGGCTCGGCTGGCCTTAATGATAGACGCCGAGTTGCGCACAATGGTCGCCCGTCTGGAACGCGAGGTCACTAACATCCACAACGTGCGTATCGAGTACTCCGATGCTTTAACAAAAGTCGATTTCAGTCGCTTGGAATTAGTGAATCCGGTGGATGGATGGCACCCATCAACCGAAGGGCATAAGGCTTTGGCTCAAGCAGCATTCAACACGTTACGTCCTAGTCTTGCGTTTCTTAGAATAACGACGAGCCCAACAAAACAACCTCGGCTCCTGGTAAGCAATTCTCAGGCACGATAATACCTTCTCGTATACGCCCCGGCCCGCGGACACCGCACGAGTGAACTCATCCATCGTAAGCGGCTTATGATAGAGGATTGATGGGTCGATCGTTGAGATTTGAGGACGTAAAGGCTTCCCGCCCACGTCCCGAGGAGGCTGCGGCAGTGATCGCCAGCTCCGAGATGCTTTGCGTGTACGCGGGCTGCAGTTGCGCCGAGTCAGTTTGCTCCCTGTTCGAGAAGACGATGAGGATCAACAATGCATTGAGTGGATTCTCTTAGCGTCAGACTATCGAGCAGTTCCGTCAGGCGCGTCTCGTACGAATCACACATGGGAGATTTGCCATCTGGTTCGACCCAATCCGGGTGTTGAATCCGAAGGTCGTCGTGAATCTGTTGCCGGAGCTCCGTGTAAGTGTGGATTTGATGATGCAGCGGCGTTGGCTCGGCTAAAGATTCGAGTATGGCGCGGGGCGGCTCGTCTGGTTTGCGTTGTCTGTGAGCCCACTTCTCTGTGAGACTAACGAATTTCATAAACGCCTTTCTACTCCGGGGATGATTGCCAGATCCACGCGGAGCGAAGAACGACCTTCATAGCTACTACGCACAGCAGGCTCACTTCAGATGCCCTTCAAGGCTCCGGATAAATCTGGAGAATCCATCAGGCTTCAACCGATGCGAAGTAAGGACCAGGCTTTCAAACCAGTTTCAATCGCGCGGGTAGACGGCAACGCAGCTAGGGTAGCTGGCGCGAGCACGAGGCAGTGCGAGTGATCAAGGTAAAGCGGCGAGGGTAGGAGCGAGCGAACGGAGCCGCGGGGACGCAAGCGACATAGATGGGCAAAACCGAGAGGTCGAATGGAGCTGACGGGATCAGCGACATGGCCGGTAAAGCCGCGAGGGTAGCGGTCGAGCCGAGCGGGAGCGAGCGAGATACAATGGAGCTTTTGGGAAAAGCGACATAGAACACGTCGCGATCGGGAATCGCGCGGGTAGACGGCAACGCAGCTAGGTAGCTGGCGCAAGCACGGGGCCGTGCGAGTGATCAAGGTAAAACTGCGAGGGAAGCAGCGAGCGAGTTGGGGAAGAGCGAGTTTCAAATGGGCGGGCGCACATGAGTCAACGTGGGCAGCGAATGAGTTTCAATTCAAAGCAAAGCGCTCTTCGAACCGCGAGTGAACCGGATCGGGAATAGTTAAGGAACGCGGATCGCCGAAAACAGTGGAAGACCCTTCAAAACTAACGCCGTGTTTGATCAAATTCCGTCTTGCCTTGTTCGTATCCCATTCAAATGTGAGCGCCATGGTGTTGGTTACACCGTGACGTCGAATCCGATCCTCCTCAAGCGAAGGCGGCGTCCGCGAGTTCCACACTTCTCAGTTTATCCTCCAATCGCAAATTCGATCTTCTTCCAGGCGCAACCTCTCGACAATGAACCCTCACCTACCGACCATCATTTCGGAGAATTGAGCGAGGTCGGCTTGGAGGTCTTCGGGTCTGGGGCGCGCACTGCCCGCCCGCCGGGTGCGGGCGACTCGTCCGCCAAAGGACGGATTCGCTGTGGCGAACGTGCTGGCGACCGCGCCCTCGCGTTCGCGAACTTTGCCGGTTTCATTTCTTCAAGTCGGATTCTTTTCGTTTATGGCGTGATAGGTAGGGGCGATTCACCGAATCGCCCGCGGACGGTTGCGGTGAACCGTCCCTACCAAGAAAACAAGCCACGTACTCGTCGAGATCGTTGCGTTTGATACAGGGCTTTAAATGCCGGTGCGGTCGAAGACTCGCCGCGGAGAGCTCGCACTCCACGGCTTCACGACCTTTCCTCGCGTGCGCAGAATGGTCGCTGCCAATTTTTGCAGTTCGATCACTGCTTGCACCTTTTCTGGATAGGGAAGACGGGCCAGGTCCTGACGGCGTTGGTGTTTCGCAGCAAAGATTCTGGCTACCTCCGCACTTACTCCTTCCAGAGCTTCCATTTCTCCTCAAGCTGGTGCCGCTTCAGGATATCGGCAAGAAGGTTCAGGTCGAGGCTTGCTTGTTCGCGCAGCATCGCCACACGGGCGCGATCTTTCGTACGTCCGGTCTGCAGGCTAATGGCAATCAGATGTTCCGCGCGCAGCACGCGCGCAGGCACCCCTTCGTAATCGATTTCACGTGCCTGATCCAGCGCCTCTTCGACGAGCGCGTTGTAGGCCGGAAGGAACTGAACCGGCACGCCCTCGATCATGACAGTTTGCTTCTCTTCGCCATATCCACGGGCGCGCAGCGCTTCATAGACCGGCGCCAGGGAAATCAACTGACCTGTTCCGCGCGAAAGAACAACAAAGACATCGAGATCAAACGTCAGAACTGGCTCGGTATAAAACGTAGCGGCCATTGCGCCGCCGATTGCGTAGCGCGAGAAAGCGCCTTCCCTCTCCAGTTCATTTAGAATCTCGAGAGTGCGTTTCACGCGCGGAGACTAAGACTTTTGAAGAATCAAGTCATCAGCGATCTTGGCCGCAGGTTTGCCCCGAAAGCTTTCGGCGTTGCGCCTTATCGCCAGTGCGCGCATCGCGCCGAGTGGTTACTCTCTGCCCGAAACAATCGCCATGGAAGTTGCTGGATTAATTTTCGCTGTCTCGCGAACGCGATGTCGCTAACATCATAGCCGAATGAGTGTGCAAGATTCTGACGCCACGATGGCTGTGTTCCTCGACCTGGAAAACATCGCGCTGGGCGCGCATGACGCGGACTTTCCCGCGTTCGACATCCGCAAGGTGCTTGAGCGTCTGCTGCTCAAGGGCCAAATCGTGGTCAAGAAAGCCTACTGCGATTTTGAGCGCTACAAGACGTTTAAGCGAGGGCTGCACGAAGCGGCGTTCGAGCTCATCGAGATCCCGCATGTGCGCCAGTCCGGCAAAAACTCCGCCGACATCCGCATGGTCGTCGATGCGCTCGATCTCTGTTACACCAAGAGTCACGTCGACACGTTCGTCATCATTAGCGGCGATTCGGACTTTTCGCCGCTCGTCAGCAAATTGCGCGAGAACGACAAGACGGTCATCGGC
>DATBDI010000287.1:0-2715 GCA_036270025.1 Candidatus Udaeobacter sp.
GCTACCGAGGCGATCAGCACGATGGCGGCAATTACCTGATGCAGGTGGAGACTCGCGTGAAATACACCCCAGGTGATGCACACGGCAGCGAGCGTCTGCATCATTTCGAAGTAGCCGGCGGTTGATGCGCGCGTGAAACGCAGCCCCTGGAAATAAATCAAAAGCGGAATTCCGCCCGAGACCGAGGCGAGCAGAATTAGTAGGACGATTGCCTTCGCGGCGTGCGCCTGTGCTGCTGCGGGCCAAAGCGCGGCGCTGTCGAGTTTTCCGTAGGCCAACAGAATCAGCGTCATGCAAGTGAGTCCGACGACGATGCGCATGCTGGAGGCGAGTTGAAGCGACATGCCAATCATCACTCCGCGGCCAGCAACGGTTGATAGTCCCCAGAATAATGCGCAGATCAGCGCGTATCCGGAGCCGACATTCAGACCAGCGCGTTCGAAGGACACTCCGATCATCGTCGGATTCGCAACGGAGACGAAAATGCCGGCAAGTACAGCGATGCCCGCGTAAAGGAAGAAGCGACGCGCCAGCCGATCACC
The DNA here is from genome assembly GCA_036270025.1 of Candidatus Udaeobacter sp. GTDB lineage: Bacteria > Verrucomicrobiota > Verrucomicrobiia > Chthoniobacterales > UBA10450 > Udaeobacter. The sequence continues at coordinate 543 of DATBDI010000287.1, forward strand.
AAAAAGCAAGAACGCGCCGATCGTAGAAATAACGGGCTGAATGTTAAGGACCACGTTTACCACGGTTGGGTTTCCATATTTCAATGCCAGGGTGAAAAAAATCGTGCCCACTGCCGAGCCCGCGAACCCAGATAAAAGCAAATAACCCCATGTGTAAGCGCGTATTTTTGGAATCTCATGCAAGCGCGGGATTAGAATCGGAATGAACATGATCAGGATGAAAATGTGTTCCCAAAACACAATCACCTTCGCGTCGAATAATTCGTTGAGCGGGATGCGCCACGCGCTTTCGGTCCCCCAGAGCGCGGCACCGAGGCCGACCAGCCACGGCCCATACATTGCGGTCCGCGTCGTGCGGTTTTGCATGCGAATGGCTGTAGCGTCGCCGCGTCAGCGCGTCAACGTGGCCAGCATCTTCACCTTGCTCTTGAAGATTCAATGCTCGCCGAAAAGCGATGCGAGGACGCATCGCAACTCCGAGTGAACGGGCTGAGGGCAGGCCGTCTCCAGTACCCATTAATACGCGGCAATGGAGCCAGGCCGCCCTCGGCCTGTAAGTCGCGAGGACCGAGCAACTGCGTGCGAAATGGGTAGGGCGGGCAGTCCTCTGCACGCCGCGGCGCTAATCTCGAACGGCGCGCACAGGAGTGACGCGCCCTACCGAGCCATTTATTGCTCGCGGGAGCGCGGCGCGCCATTCCGCTTAGCCTTTTCCGCCTCTCCCCTAGAAGAAGGGGAGAGGACTGAGGTGAGGGGGCTTTAAACTGCACCTGCGCATTGAGCCGGTTCAAACCCTCACCCTCCCCCTCTCCCTAGCGAGTGAGAGGCGACCAAGCGGTGAAAATCCTCAGGCTGCCTTGAAGATTCTCGCTGAAAAGCGATGCGAGGACGCATCGCACTCCAAAAGCACTGCATGCCAAATCCAACAAGCTTCTATTCGGTTTTGCGAAAGCTTTGGGAGTGCGGCGCGTCCTCGCGTCGCTTTTTGCAAACCACCGCAATAAATTAATTGAAGAGTGAAAGAAGCATTGACGCCACAACTTATGGTGTGGTAATTAGCGTTTCGACACTATGCGTTGCCCCAAGTGCGGGTCTCGTGATGACAAAGTCATCGATTCCCGTCAGTCGCGCGATGGCTCCAGCATCCGTCGTCGACGCGAATGCCTGAAGTGCAAATACCGTTACACGACATACGAAGAAATTGAACGATCGGACCTGCGGGTCGTAAAGCGCGATAGAACACATGAACCATTCGACCGGCGCAAACTTGCTGGCAGTATTGCAAAGGCTTTTGAAAAACGTTCCACCAGTCTTCTCACCCTGGAAGATATGGTGGAGGAAATTGTCCACGAACTGGAGACCGGCGGACGCGAAGTTCAATCATCGGTCATTGGCGCCAAAGTGCTCGAGAAGCTTCGAGCCATTGATGAGGTGGCGTACTTGCGTTACGCGTCGGTGTATCAGCGATTCGAGGATGTGGATCAATTCGTAGATGCGATCCACACGCTGGGCCGACGTGTTAAACCGAATGCGCTCCAGCGCGAGTTATTTCCACCTGAGTCCACACAAAAAACCGCGAAAGCATCGCGCAACCTCCCAATGAACAAGAACCATGGTCGCGTTTAAGGAAGAATTTCCCTATCTCCGCACCGATTCCGGCCAGCTTTTCGAATTCAATCGCGATTGGCTCTGTGCTGCCATTACGCGAGCGGCTGATGAAGCTGGTTATCCGAGTTGGTGGCTCACCGATCACGTGACAGAAAGCATCGCTTTCTATCTCCACCTGCGAAATGACGAAAACGTCGTCGCGTTCAGCCAGTTGTCGCAAACGGTGCGTTATGTCCTGAACGCGATCGGTTACAAGGAGATTGTGCCGCATTTTGCGCCGTCGCCGCCGCCGATTTGCATCTCGTTGCTCGACATTGCTCACCACGCCGGCGCAGGTTACGAGCTCGCGTTTTTTGATCTTCTGGAAAAACGGATCAGCGCGCTAGTTGCAACAGGCGTCGATAATCTTCAGCTTTGTTCGCTCCACGCCTGCGTGAAGCACCTTCGCGGCGTCAGGATGTGGACACGCGCTTGCGATGCGCTGCGCGAGGAGATTGTTTGCTTCGTGCGGGAAAGGCTCACAGCCGCAAGTGATTGTCCGCGATTAAGTTGTTCATTGCGTTGA
>DATBDI010000288.1:0-9891 GCA_036270025.1 Candidatus Udaeobacter sp.
TCCGCTGTATCTCGCCTTCCTCGGCGACATGGACGGCGAGGAGGAGGCATTCCTTAACGAACTGGTGAGACGTGCGTCCGACGGCTTGCGCGCGATCTTTTCATGCTGCCATGGATTCGCGTCCAACACCGATCTTATGGCCTGGATGAAGCTGCTGCGCAGTCCCGCCAGCGCGGTTTACGTGAACACACGCGGACGTACGGTGCGGCGGATTCGCGAAGAAACGGCATTGCAGGATGCGATCGAAAGCTATCTTGCGAGCCAGGCGTCTTCGTTTGAAGGTCTGCCGGCACGGGAAATTCATGCGCAGTTAAAGCGGTTCGTGGAAGCGGAAAAATCCGCGGGACGCCTCACTCTGTCCGACGAGGAGACGACGCCACTTGGCTGGTGGATCAGAAAAATGTTGCACCTGATCTGCATGCCTTTGTTGGTGTTACTGGCTTCGCCGCTGCTGATTCTGATCGCTCCATTCTATCTCTTTCGGCTTCGCCGCCTGGAGAAGACCGATCCGGAGCCCTACATCGTCGTCGACGACGACCACTTCGAGACCTTGGCGGAGGCGGAAGATCACGATGTTACGAATCCATACAGTGCGGTAGGCAGCTTAAAACCGGGCCTCTTGCGCCGCATGACTCTCAGAGGTGTTCTTTTGGTGATCGACTACGCAACGCGACACATTATCAAGCCCGGACGTCTGGGGCGCGTCCGCTCGATCCACTTCGCGCGCTGGGTGCTGATCAGCGGTACCGAGCGACTCGCTTTTTTCAGCAACTATGACGGCGGCAACGAGAGCTACATGGACGACTTCATCAATAAGCTCGGTTTCGGCCTCAATCTTTTCACCAGCAATGGCATTGGCTATCCCAGAACCGATTGGCTGCTCTGGGGCGGCAGCGCCGACGAGCGCCGCTTCAAGGAGTTCCAGCGACGCCACACCGTGCTGACACAAGTTTGGTACAAGGCTTATCCCGGTTTAACCGCCGTCGACTTGGACAGGAACACGCGCATCCCTCGAGGATTGGAAACCTCATCGATCAGCGAACAAGAGGCCCGCGAATGGCTGGCCCTGCTATGACATACAGCATGGTCGATTACGCGGACGTGCAAGGTTTGGTGCGCTTTGGTTATGGTCGCATGACCAGCGCATCCTATGCACTCGTGCGGGTGAACAACGTAGCTGCGGCGAAAGCCTGGTTGCGAGCGGCTCCGGTCGCCAATGCGATGGAACAAACGCCACCGCCGACCACAGCCCTGCAGATCGCAGTCACTGCGCCGGGCCTGACTGAGCTTGGCTTGCCAAAGTCGGTGCTGGAAGGCTTCTCACGTGAGTTCCGCACCGGTATGAGCAAAGATTACCGCACGCGGCTGCTGGGCGACGTGGGTCGTAACGCCCCGGAGCATTGGGATTGGGGCGCCCCAGGTCGCGAACCACATCTCCTGGTAATGTTTTTCGCCCAGCCCGAACACTTCGATTCGTTTGTCCAAAGCACCAAAGGTAATACCTGGAACGATGCATTCGAGGAGTTGATCTGGCTCGGCACCAGTAATCTCGACGGAGATGAACCGTTTGGTTTCGCCGATGGCATCAGTCAACCGCAGATTGATTGGGACCAGCAACGACAAACACCCTGCACACAATTGGATTACACAAACGTCGCCGCGCTCGGTGAATTCCTGCTAGGCTATCGCAACGAATACGGAAGAATTACCGATCGGCCTTTACTGGATCCGGACGCGGCGAACGCGCAGTTACTCCCCGCCGTGGATCAGCCGGCGAAAAAAGATCTCGGGCGCAACGGCACTTATCTTGTCATGCGACAATTGGAACAGGACGTCCGGGATTTTTGGAAATTCCTTTATGAGCGCGCCGGTGGAAATCTCGCGGAGGCTAGTCAGCTGGGCGCGAAAATGGTTGGTCGTACACGAGCAGGCGATCCCCTGGTGCCGATTCAATCCGAATCGATTCCCGGGACAGAGCCACGCACCGTTAAGCAGAATCAATTTACCTACGAAGCTGATCCAGCGGGCGCGCATTGTCCTTTCGGTGCACATATCAGGCGCGCGAATCCACGGAACAGCGACTTCCCCGAGCGGCGTATCGGCTCGCTGAGAAAACTCATCATCATGCTCGGTTTTGGTCCAAAGGGTTTCTACGACGATCTGACTTCGTCGGTTCGTTTCCATCGTATTCTGCGGCGCGGCCGTGAGTACGGTTCGGAGCTATCACCCGAGCAGGCGCTCGAGCCTCCGCCGGAAAAAGAGTCCCCGCGCGGCCTAAACTTCATTTGTCTAAACGCGAACATCTCGCGTCAGTTCGAATTCCTGCAAAACGCATGGATTGAAAGCACTAAGTTCTCCGGCTTAACGGGAGAAAGCGATCCACTGCTAGCTACTCGTGAGTCGATACCAGGCTGCTCGATTAATCGCAGTTTCACAATCCCTGGAGACGGCAGTTTAAGACGACGTATCTCGCGTCTGAGGCAATTCGTCACCGTGCGCGGCGGTGCTTATTTTTTTCTGCCAAGCTTACGCGCCTTACGCTACTTTGCAGGAAGTCAAAGCCCATAACGGATTGCGCTCGCGAGACGCGTCCGCTACCCAGCGTTCGAGATGACCATTAACTGCAACACCCAGCGGCAGGAGTATTTTTGTGGGGCCTTGGCAAGCGCTGACTGAAGTCGCTCTGAGAATAAATCAATAACGTGTTGCCGATCCTGCGGCGTTCGGCTGTTGCTGAGGCTCACGAAAAGACACGGTTCATAAGCCGCTTTAAAGAAGCCAGTGTAAGCTTCTGCGAACGCTTCGGCGTCGCCGCTCTGCTCGAATTGTTCGAGATTCACATCCGGCAGACTGATTTCTTCAAAATAATCCAATGAAAGCGGCAGCCTCTCAGCGGTGTTCGAGAGCGACGCAAACGGCTCCTTCCACTCCTCCCAAGTTCGGTAGTAAGTAGGAATCGCCATTGCTTCGTATTCACTCGCGAAGAGCACGCCTTCCCTGACCAATTCCTGCAGCACGCTGTTCGCAAGATCGATCAAAACCTCTGCTCCGCTGTTGCCGTTCGCGTTTGCGCCGCTTCCGACAACAAGGAGGCGCGCCGACGATTGCATTTCCAGCGCCCGATATTGCAAGAATGCGCGCCAGTCTGATTTGGCCTGCTGCGCCCAGATATCGCGCACTTTGCCAGTCGCCCGCACTGACCAAATCTCATTCGGAATGTCGCACGGTTTGCGGCTCAACCAGTGTTCGACAATTGCGGAATAGCCGAACGCGATGTGGTTCCGTGGAAAGATTTGCTGATACACGGAGGTGCCGCTGGCGAAACAAAAAACGTCCTTCTCGCCAACTAAATAGCTGTCTGGCGAAGAAAGAACCGTCTGGAACAGCGTCGTCCAATCGTTGGTCGGCAAATCGGTGTGCGTAACCGAGATCGCACGAGTTCCTCTGGCGGATTTGCTGGCAAGCTTTTTGATTTCGGCAATCGCAGTCTTCATCGGCAAAAGTGAATTCTCGCCTTGGGCAGATCCGTAATCGGCGATTCGAAACTCGTCGCCAATTTGATCGAGATCGATCTTGGCAATGGCTTCGGGAATCAGCGGCAAGGCGTACGCGTTTGCCTTCCCCTGCGCATGCGAATGCTTGTTGTAGAAGCCATGGCCGAGCATGTGCTCTTCGCTCCGCGGCGTTAACGAATCTCGGCTCGGCTGATTCATTTGAATTTGCGGCCTAGCTGCAAAACAAACCGCACCGCTTGACGCTGGGCAAGCAACTGTGTTCCCCGTCGCTGGATCGTCTCATGGTGGCGTTGGTGGATTGTGAGCTTGTTTGTTACCCGGTTCTCTGCCCAATGAAAACCGCTTGTGCACACAGCGGTTCTCCGGAAGTTTCGTCCTGTCATGGCAGGGAATCGGCGGCTCGGTTGTCTTAGCGTTTTCTTGTTCGTAGCACTATGCGCCAGCCTGTTCGTGAACTTCGTGCTGATGATTGCGGCATTTCAGCGCGTGGGCGGCGGAATTCGCGAGGCAGAGCCGATCCCACGCTTCCGCGAGATCCTGCTGCAAAGAGGCGCGCGCGCAAGCTCGGACAAAATCGCAGTAATCACAATGCGTGGACTGATCAGTTCTTCGCTGCCGGGCAACGTGACCGATTCGATGGTCGACGACATGCGCGCGGCGCTCCAGCAGGCGCGGGACGACAGCCGGGTGAAAGCGATCGTGCTGCAGATCGATTCGCCAGGGGGAGAAGTCACAGCTTCCGATGAGATTTACAATGCGGTTCTAAAGGTGCGCGCGAAAAAGCCGGTGGTCGTTTACATGGAGTCGCTGGCGGCGTCCGGCGGCTACTACGTGTCGTGCGGCGGAAAATTTTTGATGGCGAATGAAACGACGATCACCGGCAGCATTGGGGTCATCATCCAAACGCTGAATTACGAGCAGTTATTCAATAAGATCGGACTTGCGTCCGTGGTTTTTAAAAGCGGCAAGTTCAAGGACATGCTGAATGGCGCGCGGCCAGTTACCCCCGAGGAGCGTGAGCTCGTCCAAAGCTTCATCATGAAAACCTATGACAAGTTTCTCGGGATCGTCGCGAAGGAACGAAACCTCCCTGCCGACCTCCTGCGCAACTCAATCGCCGACGGCCGAATCCTGTCGGGCAAGGACGCATTGGAATACAAGCTGATCGACGGCGTTGGTCAGTTGGACGACGCCTTCAAAAAGGCAAGGGAATTGGGCAACGCGCCGGATGCGAAAGTGGTGAAGTACGGTCCGCCTTTCAGTCTAAGCCGATTCCTGCGAGTCTTTGGAGAAGCCGATTCAAAAATTGAACTCCAGCTTCCGAAACAGCTGATCCCGCAGTTGGAGAGTGGACGCGCGTACTTCCTGCCGAGTTACTACGCTCCGTAGAGAAGAGGACGCATGCGACCCGACAGCCTCTTCGCTGCCCTCGGTGTCGCTCCGAGCATTTTTTTCGGAATACTGTCGCTTCTTTACGTTCTTGTCAGTGTTTACATCTACATTTCGCTGATCCACCAAATCAGCGCGCGAGGAGACGGTAGCGCTTCCGGAGTTGACGTACCGCGCAGGTTTGGGTTGCCCGAGGCCATTGTCGCCGGAGTGCTGATCGCTTTTTTGCTGCTCAACGTTGGCGCGTCACTTTCTCATCCCGCCATCGAAGTAAACGCCCGCGCGCTGGTCGGGAACTTCCTGCTCCTGGTTTTCGTAGTCCTGTTTATCGCCACGTTTCTCCAGGTTCGGGGCTTTGATGTTGCAACATTAGGCGGTTTTTCCCGAATCACCTTTCTTCGCGCCCTAAGCACTGGTGGCGTCCTGTTATTCTTCGCCTATCCACTGATCCTGTGGTCCGACATCATTACGCAGCGACTCTTTGGAGGCGGTTCGAGCAGGCAAAACATCGTCGAGTCTTTCAGCGAATCGCGGACCATTGACCAACGAGTCATCATTATCATTTTCGCCGTAGCAATCGCTCCTGTAATCGAGGAATTCATCTTTCGATTTTTCCTCTATAATGTGATCAAACGTTTTTTTGGCCGTGTAGTCGGTATCACGTTCACTGCGATGTTGTTCGCGGCGGCGCATGCACACTTTCCTTCATTCGTGCCGCTGTTCGTCCTGGGGAGTTGTTTCGCGATCGCGTACGAATGGAGCGGGTCGATTCTCGTCGCCATGACGATGCACTCGCTCTTTAATTCGCTCACTCTTACCGCTCTTGCCTTTCCGGAGATTTTTTCTCCATGAAACTTCGTGATCTGGGCGAAGACCGGCTGCTCGGTCGACTTTTGCCACGTCTTACGCTCGGAAAAGCAGTTGTCGCAGGACCCGGAGATGACTGCGCCGTGGTGGCAATCCGCGGTCTGGGCGAGCTTCTCGTGCTCAAGACCGACTGCGTTGTCGAAGCCGTTCACTTTTCTCGCGGAACAAAACCCTTCGATGTTGGCTGGAAAGGAATGATGCGTCCGCTGAGCGATTTTGCCGCCACGTCGGCTGTGCCGCAATTTGCCCTAATTACCGTGATCGCGCCGGAACAAACGGATGTGCTCTGGATGAAAGAGCTCTATCGCGGCCTGCAGCGGGCCGCCAGGAGATTTGACGTGAGCATTGTCGGAGGCGAAACGAGCACCACATCCGGGCCGATTGCTGTTTCAGCAGCCGTAGCTGGTTTTGTCGAGAAGGAGCGCTGGATCTCGCGCCGGGGCGGCCAGCCGGGCGATGATCTGTTTGTCACCGGACGGCTCGGCGGCGCGTTAAAACGAAGACATCTCCGATTCGTCCCGCGCATTGCGGAGTCGCGCTGGCTCACGAAAAATTTTTTTATCCACGCGATGATGGATCTAAGCGACGGACTCGGCGCCGATCTTCCGCGTCTGGCGCGTGCCAGCAGGCTGGGCTACACGCTCGACGTGGAGAGCCTTCTCCTCACCCGCGGCGCAAACATCAATGACGCAATTACCGAAGGCGAAGATTACGAATTGCTGTTCGCTGTTTCACGGCGCGATGGCGACCGATTGATGCAAAGGTGGCGAAAAAAATTTCCGCGCCTGCCTCTCACGCGGATCGGTTCGCTCTCTGAACTCTCAACCAAGAACTATCAACTTCTGCCGCGTGGCTACACTCATTTCCAACAGCCCAGGTGAAACGGAGGCGATGGGCCGCCGTGCTGCAAAAGAAATACACGGCGGCTCGGTCTTGGCACTCAAGGGAGATCTCGGCAGCGGCAAAACGTTGTTCGTCAAAGGGCTCGTCGCCGGCTTGGGCAGTCGTGACGATGTGACGAGCCCCACGTTTACGATTTTGCACGAATATCGGGGAGGGCGATTGCCCGTTTATCACTTCGATTTTTTTCGCGTCGACAATCGCCAATCGATCGAGCGCCTCGGGATCGATGATTACCTCTTTGGCGATGGGGTGTCGGTGATCGAATGGGCCGACCGCTTCCCCGAATTCATTCCAGAACAAGCGCGCTGGATTGTGTTTGAGATAAAATCGCAGACTCAGCGCGAATTGATACTGCGATGAAAATTCTCGCGCTAGACCTTTCTACGGACCGCGGGGGTCTGGCGTGGCTGGACGAAAACGCCGATCTTACGCGCGAATGGCCGAATAACCGAAAAAACTCCGGGCCGTTCTTCGAGAACCTCGACGCGGTAGCGAAAGAATTTGGCGCACCGGAAACGATTGTCGTCGGGCTCGGTCCTGGTTCATATGCCGGAACGCGTATCGCGATCTCGGCAGCAATCGGCTTACAACTTTCCTCCCAGGCACGGCTGATCGGGCTCCCGTCGATCTGCGCCATGGAAACGGATGCAAATGACTACTGTGTGATTGGCGACGCACGGAGGAAATCTTTCTTCTTCGCGCACATCAGCGCGAACGCGCTGACAGAAGGTCCTTTGTTGTTTTCAGAAGAAGACCTTCAGAAACAAATCACTGCCGTTGACGTGCCGGTTTTGTGTTCCGAGTCGCTGGCGCAATTCCCAGTCGCGACCGTTGCGTATCCCTCCGCGCCCGTGTTGGCCAGACTTGCGCGAAAGGCGCACCACAGCTTTTCTTTGCCGCCGCTCGAGCCGATTTATTTGCGCGAGCCGCACATCACCTTGCCGAGATGAAGGAAACTTATCGTTGCTGGGCTGAAATCGATCGCTGCGCGTTACGACACAACGCAAAAGTCGTGCGTGACCGAATCGGTTCGGCCGAGATGCTCGCCGTCGTGAAAGCAAACGCCTACGGCCACGGATTAAGTGGCGTGGCGGAAACGTTGGCCGAAGACGCGCAACTTTTTGGCGTCGCCAACGTCGCAGAAGCGATTGCGCTGCGCGAGGTGGTGCCGCATCCCATCGTGATTCTCGGCCCCGCAACTCCGGAGGAGAGACCGATAATCGCCGAGCACAGATTTATTCCAACAATCTCGAGTCTCGAAGAAGCGGAAGAGTACAGTCGGTTTGCGAGCAACCCTCACCTCATTCCTGGGGTCGGGCTCGCGACCAGGAAGGAGCGTCGAGAGGCGGACGCGAAAGCGCCAGGTGAGGGTCGACACGTCTGGATCAATTTCAAGATCGACACCGGCATGGGCCGCATGGGCGTGGTCGAACACGAAGCTGTCGATGTCTTCAAGCGCGTGTCGGCGTTTCCGAACATCAACGTTCACAGCATTTCGACACACATGCCCGTCTCGAACGAGGACGAAGAATACACGCGCGATCAGCTGCTCCGATTTCAAATGGCACTTGAGAAAATTCGTGCTGAAGTTCCGGGAACTTACAAGGCGCATGTCTTGCAAAGCGCGGGCATGCTCGCATTCAATTCGCCGACCTTCGATATCGTGCGGGCCGGGATCATTCTTTACGGGATTTCGCCGCTGCCGGAATTTCAGAAGCTGCTCAAACCGGCGATGACATGGAAGACGCGAATTTCACTCATCCGGGAGATGCCCAAAGGCAGATCGATCAGCTACGGCCGGACCTTCATCACTCCTCATATAATGCACGTTGCGACATTGTCGGCGGGATACGCTGATGGTTACCCATGGCAGCTTTCGAATCGTGGCGCTGCCGTTCTGGTACGCGGCCAACGTTGTGCGCTCCTCGGACGGGTAACAATGGACTTAATCCTGATCGACGTGAGCCAGGTGAAAGACGTGCAGGTGGGTGACGAAGTTGTTCTCATGGGGCGCGATGGAACCGAAGAAATTTCGTGTTCGGAGCTTGCGGAAAAAGCCGGCACGATTCCGTGGGAAATCGTTACCCGAATCGGGCCGCGCGTACGGAGGATTTATATCTAGTGTTCGTCGGGCTTTGACAGCGTTAATGCGTCAAGCGCTACGGCTGCAACTCAGTTCATCCAGCAAACGCATCCAACCCAGTAATATCGCGGCCGACGATCAACGTGTGAATGTCGTGTGTCCCTTCGTACGTGAAGACGCTCTCGAGGTTCATCACGTGCCGGATCACGGAATAACGATCGGTGATACCCGCGGCGCCGAGTATGTCCCGCGCCTTGCGCGCGCATTCCAGCGCCATCCAGACGTTGTTGCGCTTGGCCAGTGAAATCTGCGCAGTTCGCGCCGCGCCTGCCTCCATTAGGCGCGTGAGACGGAGCGCCAATAATTGCGCTTTCGTGATCTCTTGCGCCATCCAAACAAGCTTTTGTTGGACAAGTTGAAAGCTGGCGATCGGACGATCAAATTGTTCACGTGATTTCGCGTAGTTCAGCGCAGTCTCATAACAATCGATCGCCGCGCCGATCACGCCCCATGCGATGCCTAAGCGCGCATACGTTAGACAGGACAAAGGCGCCTTGAGGCCGGACGCCTTTGGCAAACGGTTCGCCACAGGTATGCGGCAATCCTCAAACCAGCATTCCGATGTACGCGACATGCGCAAACTGAATTTCCCTTCGATGTCCTGCGCTCGAAATCCAAGCGCGTCCTTCTCCACCACGAATCCGCCAACGCGGCCATCCTCATCTTTGGCCCAAACAACTTTGACATCGGCAATAGACGCGTTGCCGATCCAGCATTTGCTCCCGTTTAGAACGTAACTGTCGCCATCTCGTTTCGCGCGAGTCTCCATTCCGCCTGGGTCCGATCCATGGCCGTGCTCCGTCAGAGCAAAACACCCGATGCGCTCGCCTGATATCAATCCCGGCAACCACCGCTCCTGTTGCTCTGGCGACGCGAACGAATGGATCGCCTGAATCGCGAGCGCGCCCTGCACAGACGCCAACGAACGCACGCCGGAGTCCGCGCGTTCCAGTTCTTGCATGATGAGGCCGTACGCCGTGTAACTCACACCCGCGCAACTGTGTTCCTTGAGATATGGCGCGTAGAACCGCAGCGCGCCCATGCGTGGCGTCAAATGGTCCGGAAACTTTCCCG
>DATBDI010000289.1:0-2700 GCA_036270025.1 Candidatus Udaeobacter sp.
CATGAATACTATCGCAGATGTTGAAGCACTCTACGCACGTTTAGGCGAACGCGACTACGAAGCAGTGATGTCGTATTTGGCTGACGACATTGTCTGGATCGTGGCTGACAATTCGCCGTTGGCGGACCGCAGCCCTTATAACGGGATAGGTGAGGTGCGTTCAGGCGTTTTCGAACGCTTAACGGCGGGTTTCGACAAACTCGTCTTTGACGCGGACGAAATCTTTGAGTGCAACGGCGGCGAGAGAGTTGTGGCTCTCGGCTATTATTACTTCAGGTTTCACGGGCAATCTGAAGAGCGCAAAGCACAGGTCGCCCACGTGTGGACGATCCGCGACGGCCGGGCCGTTAAGTTCCAGCAATACCTCGATACGCTCCAGGTCGCACGCGACGCGGGAGTGGTCTAGGGCTCTAGGCGGTGTCAACGTGCGACTCGTGTCATCGCAAACAACATAGTCGTTGATTTGAGTCTTCGTCGGGATTTGACCTGACATATAGTTTTTTACCGAAATTTCCCGGGCTTACGTTTTGCTCCGTACTCAGGGTTGACGCGCTGCGGTGTTTTCCGCAGACGTAGATAAGTCGCCAGTGACACACTCGTCACTCAATCTAGGATTCGTCACTTGAATGGTCATTCCCGGCACTTAAAGGAATCAAGGCACCAGAGAACAAGGGCACCAAACCAACTAGAACGCACACGCTGAGGAAAGCGATCGCGGACCATATTCGCTAGGAGAAAAAGAAGCTCTCGCATCTAGATATCGACGGTGCGTTGGTCGGCGGCGCAAGCTTCGAAGCGCGCAGCTTCGACCAGATCGTGCCCGGCGGCGCGTCTAACGAGTAAGACTGCGATCCGCGAGGACGCTATCTGGTCACGACCGGCAATGTGAGCGGGCTCCGGAAGGAAACTGTGTGCCGCCACTCGATTTCCGCCGGCGAGACGGCTAATTGCAGTTTCGGGTAACGGGTCTCGATCTCGTGGAAAAAGACGGAGGCTTCGAGGTGGGCCAGGGCGGAGCCGACGCAGAAGTGAGGTCCGAATCCAAAGGCGAGAATGCGTCCCTCCTTGCGGCCGATATCGAGGCGATCTGGATCGGTGAAAACGGCGGGATCGCGATTGGCCGCGCCAAGTCCCACTGAAACAAACGCCCCTCGGTCAAGAGTAAAGCCGCAAATCGTGATGGGAGACTCGACTCGACGAGCAACGAACTGGGCCGGTGACTCGTAACGCAGGAACTCGTCGATCGCCGTTTCCCAAAGCCCGGGCTGCGCTCGCAGCCGGTCCCACTCTTCAGGATGTGTGAAAAGAGCGAGCATCCCATTGGCGAGGAGGCAGGTTGTTGTTTCCTGTCCAGCATTTATCAGCCCGATCACATTGGCCACCAACTCATCGTCAGTTAGCTGGTGGCCCTCATCTTCAGCCTGCACCAGCGCGGTCAACATGTCTGAGCGAGGTGACTGGCGGACGCGGGTTACTTCGCTTCGAATGGCTTCCGTCAGGCGCTGCACCGCTTCTACGGCGCGCTCGGTCCGTTCTTCAATAGTGCCGCTGGCCGTGCCCAGCCACGCGTAGACATCGTCAGTCCACTCTTTCATTTCCGGCTGCTTTTCTTCCGAGAAACCAAGAATGTGTAGGATGACGCGGCCAGGCACGAGGTTGGTCGCATTTGCCACCAGATCGACGGGACTGGACGGATCGAGGTGATCCAAAACGTCTTCCACAACTTCGGCGACAAGTGGTTTTTGGCGCTGAATGGAGTCACTCGCAAAGGCGTGCATGACGAGCTTGCGAATACGGAGATGACCTTCCCCTTCCAAAAAGAGCAGGCGATCTTTAAAGGCCGCGCGTAGTGACGCCGCCTCGTCGTTTCGGTTATCCGGCACGCGCCTCATCAGCTCATCGAGACGATAATTAGAGCATTGAGGCGAATGCAGAATCTCCATCACATCGTGATAGCGCGTCACGACCCAATGCCCGCTGATGGGGTTATGCCAAAGCGGATCCTCCTGCTGCATCCGTCGATAGTACGGATACGGGTTGTTGTAGAACGCCGGATCGTGAAAGTCGTACTTCAGGGCGCTGGGATGATCCTCCACGCCTTTCATTCGATCGCCTTGAGAGGACGTCAGAATTTGCAATGGCGTGTCCACGCGAATGCCTCAGAATCTAATTGAACGATTTGCCATAGCCGCGAGGCCGTAGAATACAACCCCAGGATCAGCAAAGTCACGCTGCGATTACAGCGGCGCGGTCAGAACGTATTCTTCGCCCGGTCTCGTGTCTGTCACATCGCCTCCGCCGCGCACGGTGCGATTCACTTCCCCCGCGATGATGAAGCCGCCCGTCACCGCATAGCGGCCGGTCCGTGCCTCGCTGCGGGTTGATATATTCAGCGCGCTCGCGCGGGTTTGGGTAAACTAAATCGAATTTGCGTGATTCCGCTTTTTTCGGATTCTTCCCGAGGTGACTAAGCGGATTAGACGGAATAATTCTGTAAAATGTTACGGGGAAATTTCATCTATTTCTCGTTAGGCCTCATGCATTCCGCAGGAAGACTTTAAGTTATGCTATCGAGCATGAATACTATCGCAGATGTTGAAGCACTCTACGCACGTTTAGGCGAACGCGACTACGAAGCAGTGATGTCGTATTTGGCTGACGACATTGTCTGGATCGTGGCTGACAATTCGCCGTTGGCGG
>DATBDI010000290.1:0-2453 GCA_036270025.1 Candidatus Udaeobacter sp.
GGAAGGCGCCAGCAAAGCTGGCGCGATCAGCCGGTGCAAGTCCGGTCCAGGTAAGGCTCAGCAAGCCGCCTGGAAGCGAGTGTTGCGTGAGGCGGCGGCGACGTCGAACACGAAGCGTACACAGCGGTTGCGTGGGGTGTGGGAGTGAGCCACGAAATGATGAACTCGCGGGAGCGGAGACTGTCTTCATGGTCGAACGCAACATGTGCAATGCCGTTATGCGAGGCATTGTCGTCCCGCCGGGGTCGAGGGCCACATCACGCGCAAATAGATCGCGTCGGAAGCTGGGATATCTCGTGACTGGCTGTCAGTGTCGAGTGCGCGGGACGGTCCGCATCGGGAAGGCGAGGAGCCGTAGCCGATGATGCACGGGCACGAGAAGTCGGACTCCGCCATAGTAGCTGTGAAACCGACGAACAAAGCGTTGCACTCTGCTGCGGAGCAATCCACAGCCGAGCTATTCGCTGCGGAGCCGGTGGAGCCAAGGGCGGAGACCAAGAGGAATGCGGGCCAGCAAAGCACGTGCGGGACGCAGGGCCAGATTAGCGTGTCACAGGCGCTGGAGCGCATACGGCGAGTAGCACAGGAAAGGACGAAGGAGAAGTTCACCTCGCTCCTCCACCACATCAGCATTGATCTGCTCGATGAGGCATTCTTCGAACTTAAAGAGGAGGCCGCACCGGGCGTAGATGGTCTGACGTGGACGGAATACGAGCAGAACCTCGATCGCAATATCGAGGACCTGCATGCTCGCGTTCATCGGGGAGCATATCGGGCACTGCCGTCACGGCGCGTGTACATACCCAAGCCTGACGGGCGTCAGCGCCCGCTCGCGGTTGCCGCTCTGGAGGACAAGATCGTCCAACGGGCGACGGCTGCGGTGCTCAACGCGATCTACGAGGAGGATTTCCTCGGGTTCTCGTACGGGTTCCGGCCCGGCCGCGGCACGCACGATGCGCTCAACGCGCTGTGTGTCGCGATTGAGCGCAAGAAGGTGAACTGGATACTGGACGCCGACATCCGATCGTTCTTCGACGAGATCAGCCAAGAGTGGCTGATTCGCTTCCTGGAACATCGGATCGGCGACCGGCGCATCATCCGGCTGATCCAGAAATGGCTCAAGGCTGGCGTCTTGGAGGACGGAATCGTGAGCGCCAGTGACAGAGGGACCGGACAGGGGTCGGTGATCTCACCACTCTTGGCCAATGTCTATCTGCACTACGTACTCGATCTCTGGGCAGCGCGCTGGCGACGGCGCGAGGCCAACGGCGACATGATCATCGTGCGATACGCCGACGACTTCATCGTCGGTTTCCAGTACGAGCGTGACGCCCTGCGCTTCCTCGACGAACTGCGCGCGCGGTTGCAGGAGTTTGCGCTGTCACTTCATCCCGAGAAGACCCGGCTCATCGAGTTCGGACGCTTTGCGGCAAAAGATCGCAAAGCGCGAGGGCAAGGCAAGCCGGAGACCTTCAACTTCCTGGGCTTCACCTTTATCTGCGGCAAAACTCGTTCGGGAAAATTCCTGCTTATCAGGAAGACCCGGCGGGACCGCATGCGGGCGAAGCTGCGGAGGCTCAAACAGGAGATGTGGCGGCGCATGCACCACCCGATTCCCCAACAGGGGAAATGGTTGGGGCACGTTGTAC
Source organism: Candidatus Udaeobacter sp. (assembly GCA_036270025.1). Taxonomy (GTDB): domain Bacteria; phylum Verrucomicrobiota; class Verrucomicrobiia; order Chthoniobacterales; family UBA10450; genus Udaeobacter. The sequence goes on from DATBDI010000290.1 coordinate 1,650, forward strand.
GCGGCTACTTCAACTACCACGCCGTGCCGATGAACTTTCGCTCACTCGCGGTCTTCCGAGTCGAGGTTGCAAAACGCTGGCGGCGGGTGCTCTCTCGCCGCAGCCAGCGGGGCAACCTGAACTGGGCCCAGATGACCAAGCTAATGAACGAATGGCTCCCACGACCACGTATCCTCCACCCCTGGCCGAGCCTGAGCATCGCCGTCAGAGACTCAAGGTAGGAGCCGTATGCGGGAAAGCTGCACGTCCGGATCTGTGCGGGGGGCGCGAGGTAACTCGCGTCCCTGCCGCAACCAGTTGAACGTTTGAAGGGCACAAGCTTTCGCTATCCCCCGGATCTGTTAAATGCTTTGCTGGCTCGGCATTCACGGCAAGACAAGTCGTAAAGCGGCGGCGGCCAGAATTCGCAGCGCGACCGCGGCTTTTACTAAGAGCTTTTGATCATGCCGAGGCCGCCGATCCATCCCGGGGAAATTCTCGCCGAAGAGCTTGCCGAAACAGCGGTGACTCCGACCGAGCTTGCGCGTCAACTCAAGGTGCCGACGAACCGGATTACGCAAATCATCCAAGGTAAACGGGCGATCAGCGGCGACACGGCGTTACGCCTGGGACATTGGTTTGGCACCAGTGCCCAGGTCTGGCTCAATTTGCAAAGCGCCTACGATATCCGCATGGCTGCTCGGCAGGCCGGCGCGCAGATCGCGCGGCTCCCAGTGCGCTCTTCGTGAGCATGGGGAGCGGCGGGACGGCGAAAGCCGCTGTGGATCGCGGGGATGACAACCGCTGCGATCACGGACGCTCTTG
>DATBDI010000291.1:0-3315 GCA_036270025.1 Candidatus Udaeobacter sp.
GGAGCCGAGCCTACACGGTCCGGTACTCCCGCGACGGCGGGATCATTTGCAGCTTTTCTTTAGCCGAAACGGGAAAAGTAGAAGCCGCGTTTCTCCTGGGTCGAGCCCTTGAAACTGACCATTTGGAACCTTTTTGACATCGGCCTTAAAACGCAGGGTAAAGTCTGTCAAAATTGGCTGTTTTTGCGGGTTACGGACCCTTCATTTGATACCCTTTTGACAGTACCCCGAAACCGCTTTTGTTTCTGAACTCATTCGATTTTCAATGACCTGATCCAATCGCGGAGCTTCGCCAGCGATGGGGTGAATGAACTGTCCGTCTCTTTGGATAAGAGCCGGCGGTCAGGTTCGTAATCGCCGTTGGGCCGATGCGGCGCGTCGTCAATTCCCTTCGGCAATTCTCGTGGCCGTTGAAGGATCGGCGATGCTTCCCTCAACTAATTCGAGTTTGTCGGATGCTTTGAACCCGCCTGTCTTTGTAATGCTCCGCGAAGTCGCCACCACGTTGTAACGGCGATCGAGGGAAGCTTTCACCAGACCTGCTCCGATGCCCTGCGAGGCGCCGGTCACAATCACTGTTTTGTGGATATCTGGTATCATGATTTGTTTCCTTTCTGTGGCTTCAAGGGTTCTGGTCTAACGAAAAAATCTCAACGAACCGAGACCTTCCCTCCATTCACGAGCTTGACGTCTGGTGTGATGACGACGGAATCACCGTCTTTCAATCCTTGCCTCACTTCGATTCCGGTTTCCGTAGTTAAGCCGCAAACGACGCTGACCCGTCGAACAATTCCTTCGCGAACAGTCCAGACATAAGCTTCGCCCTCATCGTGCCTGACGGCACTCTTGGGAACTGTTATAACCGGTTCCAGTTTTCCCGGCGACCTGATTTCCAAAAAACTTACCTTGACGCTCATCTCCGGCTTGATGATCTGCAAATCCGGCCGAGCGATCTGGACCTCGATTTTGACCGTGCCCTTCTGGCGGTCGGCTGCGGGATAAACCTTCACCAAAGCTGCATCAAATTGCTTGTCGGGATACGAGTCTAACACAACAACTACCGGCGAACCGATACCCACCTTCGCAATATCAGCCTCATTGATGTCCACTTCGGCTCGCATATCATCCGTGTCAGCCAATTGGGCGATGTCAGTCGAGCCTCCGCCCGCCTCAATCTGACCGCCAAAATTGATGGTGTCGCCCAGTTCCCGATATTTCTTCAAGACAATGCCGTTGATAGGCGAACTGATGACGCACTGGTTCACATTGAATTTGGCGTAATCGACTGCCGCCTCATCACGTTCAAGTTCGGCTTGCCCAACTCCTGCGGCGGTGATTGCAGTTTCAAAGTCATCCTTCGAAATAGCACCAGTCTTGATCAGGTAGCGGGCGCGGTCGGCTTTGTTCTGAAGGAGATGAAGGTTGGCTTTGGCAACGTCTCGACTAGCGATAGCCTGGCGCAGTTGCGCCTGATAGTCCCGATCATCAATTCGCGCCAGAACATCACCAGCTTTGATGTGCTGCCCCTCCTCGATGGGTTCTGCCACAATCTGTCCCAGGACTTTTGTGCCGATAATGATGTATTTGTGGCGGGTGACTATATAACCAGAGCCTGTCAACAGCACGCTGGACTGGCGGTCCGTCCTCGCCACTACCATCATCGTTTGCACGGTGGGCGACCGGCCAATCGTCTTGGCGTAAATGACATAGCTTGCAGCCCCAAGGACTGTTAGGAGCAACATCAGGATCGCAATTGAAACCAACCGACTGCGCTTGCGGCGCGGTTGCTCCTGCGGGCGCACAATGCGCAGTGTTTCCAGTTCGTGATTCGTTTGCATGGCTTCGATGGCCATGACTCAGTTCCTTCTCAAAGCGTTGACTACACTCACGCGCATGGCCTGTCGCGCCGGCAGCCAGCCGCCCAATGCGCCAATAACAATCGCAAACACGAGCGCTTGAATCGCGATAACGGGGGTTACATGAAAATTAAACGCAAGGGTTGGCGCCGAAACGGCGCCGCCATTGAACTTGGTCGAGAGTCCGTTGACAGGCAGGGCGAGAATCACTCCGATGATGCCGGCCGCGAACGCCAGCGCTGAAGACTCCGCAAGGAACGATGTCATGATGGCTAGCGGGCTGAATCCCAATGCCCGCAACGTCCCGATTTCAGTCGTCCGCGCCGCCACCGCCGCGTACATCGTATTCATTGCAGCAAAAATGGCAGCGAAAGCCATGATTCCCGCCACCAACAATCCGAGCGCCCGCAGGTTGGCGGCTATTCCCGATTGCTCCTTGTAATACTCTGACTCCGTCTTGGCTTGCAGGTTGATGCGTGGATCATCGGCACATCGCTGAATCAGCGAGTGAACATCCGCGCCGGGAACGAGCTTGAGACGGATGCTGTTGAAACTCGAACCTCTCCGGGAATCCTCCTGCAAGCTATGCAGGTCGCCCCAAACCTCCGATTCAAACGAACTTCCGCCGGACTCAAAAACGCCTACCACTTTCCAAATGCGTCTGCCAACTTTCAGGTCCGCCCACAATGAACAGCCGGGGTATCGATTCAAAATCAATTTGCCGATGATGACTTCATTCAGTCCAGGCGCAAACATTCGACCGGCGATAATACGCACTTTTTCATGGATTTGGGCGCTCACGGGCAGCACTCCGCGAATGGGAAGGTTGTCCAAAGTGTCGCCGGCGGGCATAAACACCTGTTCGGTGAATTCGGGCGAAACAAGCGGATTTCCCGCGCCATCGCGTTTGATGGCCGGTAGAAATTTGAGCGCGTCCAACTGGTCGAGCGTGATGAACGAATTGGCCTCGGAGTCCGCGCCGCGTCCGATAAGAATCATGTTGTCCGGCGAACTGCTATCCTTGATCGCGGAGTCGAGACCTCCGACAATCGCCATTCCCGCAACGAAGACGCCGACGACGATGGCAATCGCACCTACGGTCATTGAATTGGACACGCGACGGATGAGCAGGCTCCGGCGATTGTATTTGAAGGGAATGGCCATATTAATCCACCAGTCTGAGGGTCTCAACGATGCTGCGTTTTGCGGCTGCACGCGCGGGAACATACGCGCTAAACAAACCGATAAGCGCCGCCACGCCCAGGGTCTCCGCCAACACAAAAGGAGGAACATGCAATGAGACAAAAGGGCCAAGGGCATCAGCGTTGAACGCGAAAACCTTGAACAGTCCAAACGCCACCCCGCAACCAATCGCTCCTCCCAATAAAGCAACAATCAACGATTCGCCCACAAGCAGACTCAAGATCACCCCCGAGGGAAATCCTATCGAGCGCATTAC
>DATBDI010000292.1:0-2243 GCA_036270025.1 Candidatus Udaeobacter sp.
GGGTCGCTGACCCCGGCACGGCGCTCATTAAAGTAGCGCATGCCTCTGGCTTGCGTTGTTAATCAGACCGCAAGCGGGACGCATGCGCTACGTTGGCGCCGCGATTTATCACTCCCTGCCGTCGCAGGCCAGTTCGCTTTCGTGGTTTATCGAAAAAAACGACGACTTCCCAGTCGTCGAACTAATTGGCGGCTGCCCAAGCCGCCGCTCCCTAAATGTCGCCGTCACGGTGCCGATACAGACGTCTTCGATACGACAGTCCGCGTGTGTGTCGCCGGGTGAGCGTCTGTTCGTCTTCGAAATCGGTCCAAAACATTGAAAATAGTGTTGACACTTTTCCTCAAATTCCAGTCAATTGAAGTCAACCCACCCCATTATTATGAACACACACCCCAACCGCTCATTCACGTTCACGTCGTCCAAAAGGCGGCATGTTTTTTGTTTATTGTTTTTTGTAGGAGCTGCGGCAGCTGCCATTGGAGCGATCGCGTCTCCTCGCGGTAGCCTGCCTGCATCACCCGCAGCCGCCGCTAAGATTGCGCCATGGGTGATGGAACACACAGCCAACGCGCAGCAAGCGGAATTTTTCGTCGTGCTCGCCGATCAGGCTGACTTAAGGCAGGCGGCGACTCTGCAGACGAAAACCGCGAAAGGTCGATACGTCTACAACACATTGTTGAACAAGAGCCAGAGTACGCAGGGAGCGATCCTGCAATGGCTGCAGCAACGTGGCATTGAGAATCGCTCGTTTTACATCGTGAACGCGATTTTAGTAAAAGGCACCCGCGAAGTGGCGGAGAGCCTGGCAGCCCGTCCGGACGTCGCGCGCATAGAAGGCAATCCGTATATTCAAAATAATCTGCCGCACGCAGCCGACGAGCCATTGCAACCGCAGCGCCCGCAGTCGATCGAGCCGGGAGTTAATTACACTCACGCGCCCCAGGTATGGGCGCTCGGGTATAACGGGCAGAACATTGTCGTTGCCAGCGCAGACACGGGCGTGCGCTGGACGCATAACGCTCTCAAACCGCATTACCGCGGCTGGGACGGAATGGCTGCCGATCATAATTTCAACTGGCACGACTCCATTCACGATAGCACCGGCAACCCTTGCGGGAACGACTCGCCTTTCCCCTGCGACGACCAGGCTCACGGCTCGCACACCACGGGGACGATGGTCGGTGACGATGGCATGGGTAACCAGATCGGAATGGCGCCCGGCGCGAAATGGATTGGTTGTCGTAACATGGACGCGGGTGTGGGCACTCCAGCCAGGTACATCGAGTGCATGGAATGGTTCCTTGCGCCAACTCCGATAGGCGGGGGCCAGGGCGATCCGGCCAAAGCGCCGGACATTACCAACAATTCATGGCATTGTCCCGCTACCGAAGGTTGTTCGGCGGACACTTTACACGCCGCTGTCGAAGCGCAAGCCGCTGCCGGGATTATGATGCTGTCTGCAGCGCAAAACGCCGGGCCGAACTGTTCTACCGTAGAAAATCCGCCGGGAATTTACGAGGAAACCTACTCGGTAGGAGCATTGACCACTGGCACCGATAACATCGCTTCCTTTAGCAGCCGCGGACCGGTGATTGCCGATGGAAGCAACCGCATCAAGCCTGATATCAGTGCGCCTGGCACTGGCACGCGTTCCTCCACGAATACCAGCGACAGTTCCTACGCAAATTTTAGTGGCACATCGATGGCAACTCCGCACATGGCCGGTGCGATGGCTTTGTTTTGGTCAGCTCTTCCAAGCTTGCGACACCAGATCACCGCCAGCCGCGACGCTATGAACCACACAGCTCACTTCATTTCTTCGACGCAGTGCGGCGATGCCGGCCCGCCCAACAACGTGTTTGGTTGGGGACGTGTGGATGTTTTCAGGGCTGTAAAACGCACCCCATTGCCGCGACCGCGGCCGACACCGGCTCCGCGCCGATAGTCCTGATCAGCGAGAAGTGATCAGTTGTATCCGGCATCGATGATGCCGGCGGGCGCCTCGCGCCATGCTCGTCATTCGGGGATTTGGCACGGACCAGTCCTTGCCGAATATTCTGAATCCAGCGTGAAGATTGAGATTGACATGTTTTCGCGGATTCAGGTAAAAAGGTTGTCCAGTCTTTGAACCAAGGGCTATTTAAAGCTCGCGGAAAAGAAAACTGGCGTTGAAGCGCCTGAGAGCGCCTCAGCGAAAGCCAAAACTCCACCGACCTCCACTGCATGAAAAAGAAATCCGCTTC
>DATBDI010000293.1:0-7556 GCA_036270025.1 Candidatus Udaeobacter sp.
TTCAGCGCGCAAAAAGGAAATCGAAATCCAACGCGCGGGCTGGAGTGCGTGGAGGAAGCGCCAAAGCACCGCGCTACGTCTACTACTTCGGTGATGGACGCGCGGACGGATCAGGCGCGATGAAAGCTTTGCTTGGCGGCAAGGGCGCGAATCTGCACGAGATGACTCGCATCGGCCTGCCTGTGCCGCCGGGATTTACAATCGACACGGAGGTATGCAGTTATTTTTACGCTCACAAGCGCGCTTACCCGCGGGAGTTGGATGGAAAGGTTGCCGCCGCGCTGGCGAAAGTCGAGAAATCGGTAAGTAAAAGATTCGGCGACAAAGAGCGGCCTTTGCTCGTTTCGGTGCGGTCGGGTGCACGCGACTCGATGCCGGGAATGATGGATACCATCCTCAACCTCGGGATGAACGACGAGGTTGTTGAAATCATCGCAAACAAAACCAACAACGCGCGGTTCGCCTGGGATTCATATCGGCGTTTCCTGCAGATGTACGGCGACGTCGTGATGGGCGTTCAGAAACGGCCAGGGGAAGAGCATGAGCCGTTCGAGGCCGCGATCGAGCACCTGAAAGATGAACGATACGGAAAGCACGACTTTCCCGATGTGCGATTGACCGTCGCCGATCTCAAAGAGCTTGTGCAGCGCTTCAAAGCCCTGATTGACGAGCGAACCGGAAAATCTTTTCCCCAAGATCCGAATGAACAGCTTTGGGGCGCAATCGGCGCGGTATTCGGCTCATGGATGAACGATCGCGCCATCGTGTATCGCCGAAAATATGGCATCCCGCACGACTGGGGAACCGCCGTGAATGTCCAGACCATGGTGTTCGGAAACATGGGGGAAACGAGCGCGACGGGCGTTGCGTTCACGCGCGACCCAGCAACGGGCGAGAAAATTTTCTACGGCGAATACCTGATCAACGCACAGGGCGAAGACGTCGTCGCGGGCGTACGCACGCCGCATCCCATCGCTGATCTGGCGAAGGAAATGCCCTCCGCACACAAGGAGCTGATGAAAGTGCGTTCGATTCTCGAGAAGCACTTCAAGGATATGCAGGACCTTGAGTTCACCGTTGAGGAAAACCGCTTGTACATTCTGCAGACTCGCAACGGCAAACGCACCGGTCACGCAGCGGTTCGCATCGCGGTTGATATGGTGGGCGAAAAGTTGATCACAAAAAAGGACGCCGTGCGCCGCATCCCGGCCGATTCACTTGCGCATTTGCTCGCGCCGATCTTTGACCGGCAATCGGCGCGCTCTGCAAAAAAAATTGGTAGCGGACTGGCCGCCGGCCCCGGTGCGGCCTCCGGTCACGTCGTCTTCAGCGCGGAAGAAGCAGTGCGCCGTGCCGAGAAAGGCGACAAGGTTGTGCTAGCCCGCATTGAAACGTCGCCGGAAGACCTGCGCGGGATGATCGCAGCCGAAGGCATTCTGACCGCGCGTGGCGGCGTGTCGTCGCATGCCGCGCTGGTTGCGCGGCAAATGGGAAAAGTTTGTGTGTGCGGCGCTACGGGCATCCAGATTGATTATCAAAGGCGCACGCTCAGCGCGAACGGCACGACGCTGGCGCAAGGGGATTACATTTCCATAGATGGAACGGCCGGCGAAGTCTTCGCCGGACAAGTCGCCACCGCACCTTCCGAGATCGTGCAGGTGCTAATCGATCGATCGCTGGAAGGGAAAACAAGCGAAACCTACCTGGAATATTCCAAGCTTATGAAATGGGCGGATGAGTTCCGCACATTGGGTATTCGCACAAATGCCGACACGCCTGAACAGGCGACGAATGCAATCGCATTCGGCGCGGAAGGAATCGGCCTGTGCCGCACCGAGCACATGTTTTTCGAAGGTGACCGCATCGATGCGATGCGCGAAATGATTCTGGCAGGCACAAGAGACGAGCGGTTGCGCGCGCTGGCAAAATTGCTGCCGTATCAAAGGGCCGATTTCGTGGGAATCTTTACCGCGCTCAATGGTCTGCCTGCTACAATCCGATTTCTCGATCCACCGCTGCATGAATTTTTGCCGAACGACCACGCGCAGCAGAACGAGCTGGCGAACAAGCTGGGCGTTCCGGTCGAGCAAATCAGCCGGCGCGTCCACGAACTTCACGAATTCAATCCGATGCTCGGCCATCGTGGTTGCCGTCTCGGGATCACGTTTCCAGAAATCTCCGAGATGCAGGCCAGGGCAGTCTTTGAGGCCGCCGGCGAGGCCCAAGCGAAAGGCATCAAAGTGCGTCCTGAAATCATGATCCCGCTCGTTGGATTTCCGCGCGAGCTCAAGCTGCAGATCGATATTGTGCGTCGTGTCGCCGATGAAGTGGCAAACGAAAGGAAAACAAAGTTCCACTACCTTGTGGGAACGATGATCGAGATCCCCCGAGCAGCGCTTGTGGCTGACCAAATTGCGCGCGACGCAGAGTTTTTCAGCTTCGGGACAAACGATCTGACGCAGACGACGCTCGGGATGAGCCGGGACGATTCGGGGAGTTTTCTCCCCCAATACGCTGAGCTCGACATCATCGACACAAATCCGTTTGCGTCCATCGACCAGAAAGGCGTTGGACGCTTGATGGAAATTACCCGTGACCTCGGACGCAAGACCCGACGGAACATCAAGCTCGGCATCTGCGGCGAGCACGGTGGCGAACCTGCAAGCGTAAAATTCTGTCACCGCCTCGGTTTGGATTACGTCAGTTGCAGCCCGTTCCGCATTCCGATTGCGCGATTAGCTGCAGCGCAAGCAGCGCTCGAGTGATCAGAGTGGCGCGAGCCTCTGGCTTGCGAACTAGTGTGAATCGCAAGCGAGGACGCTTGCGCTACCTTTGCAACGGATGATCACCTTCAATGACATCGAAGCAGCCCGCGAACGTATCGCAGGTGCCGTTTACTATTCGCCATGCCTGCCATCCATCCCGCTGAGCGAGCTCACGGGCATGGAAATCTTTTGCAAACTCGACAATCTGCAGAGGACAGGAAGTTTTAAAGAACGCGGCGCACGGAACGCGCTCGCCCAATTACCGCCCGATCAGAAAAAGCGCGGAGTAATCGCCGCTTCGGCAGGCAACCACGCTCAGGCACTCGCTTATCAGGGCAAATTGCTCGGCATTCCAGCGAGCGTTGTGATGCCAAAATTTGCGCCGCTTTTGAAGATTACGAACTGTCAGAAACTCGGCGCGACGGTCGTCTTGCACGGCGATGATTTCGGCGAAGCGAGAGCGCGTGCTGACGAAATCGCGAAGGAAAAAGGCCTCGCTTACATCGATGGCTACGATAATCCCGCGATCATAGCCGGTCAGGGCACAATGGGCTTGGAGATCATTGAGCAAATTCCCGAGGCGGACGCAATCATAATTCCGGTTGGCGGCGCCGGTTTGCTCGCTGGAGTTTCGCTGGCAGTGAAGAGTGCGCGGCCAACCGTGAAAATTGTCGCCGTCGAAGCCGAGAATGTGGCGAGCTTTTCCGCCGCGCTTCATGCGGGCAAACCAACAAAAATCACCATGCGCCCCAGCTTGGCCGACGGACTCGCAATTCCACAGGTGGGCGCTAACGCATTTCACATCGCGCGGCCGCTTGTCGATTCTGTCGTCACAGTTACCGAGCAAGAAATCGCTCTGGCCATTCTTCGCCTGATCGAATTAGAAAAGAGCGTGGTGGAAGGCGCAGCCGCGACAACGCTCGCGGCGTGCATGTCGGCCAAATTAACAGACTTCGCAGGCCGACGAATCGTGCTCCTGCTGTGCGGCGGAAATATTGATCCGAATGTCCTTAGTCGCGTAATCGAGGGCGGCTTGGTGGCAGACGGTCGTCTTGGGCGATTCACCGCTGTGATCAGTGATCGTCCCGGGGGCCTGGCAGATTTGGCCGCGCTCATCGCTTCAACCGGCGCGAGTATCAAACAGGTCGTGCACGATCGCGCGTTCGGCAGCCCGGATGTTTCGGCTGTGAATGCTGTATGCACTGTCGAAACGCGCGACCACCAGCATTTCGCGGAGCTTCGCGCGCTGCTAACACGCCGCGGTGTCGAGGTACACGATTCTGAATAGATGTAGCCGCCCCGCTGTTTCGGGGCGACACGGCGACGCAGCGCCGTGGCTACAACTTGAAGCGCGTCTCGCGTTTCGTAGTCTCTTGCCATGCAAGCGCGTGAAGAAAATGTCGACGTGAATTCATTTGCGCGCCGCCACATCGGTCCGAGCGAAGAAGAAGTTCGCTCGATGTTGCATGAAGTTGGCTACGAAGATCTCGGTTCGCTGATCGACGCCGCCGTTCCGAAAAATATTCGGCTGGATCGCGAATTGAAGTTACCGGAACCGAAGTCGGAAATAGAGGCGCTGGCTGAACTGCGCGCGATTTCCAAGAAGAACAAGCTCACACGGTCGTTCATCGGCGCTGGGTATTACGATTGTATTACGCCGCCAGTGATTCAGCGAAACGTCCTGGAAAATCCTGGCTGGTATACCGCTTACACGCCGTATCAGGCGGAAATCGCACAAGGCCGGCTCGAAGCGCTACTGAATTTCCAGCAGATGATCATCGATCTGACGGCTCTCGACATTGCGAACGCCTCGTTGCTGGATGAAGCCACGGCCGCCGCCGAAGCGATGGCGCTTTGTCACGCCGTTGTTCCAAACCGGAAGACCTTTTTCGTCGGGCATGACTGTCACCCGCAGACGATCGCGGTTGTGCAAACACGAGCGAAGCCGCTCGGCATTGAGGTGGTGGTGGGCGATTTCCGTAAATTCAATTTTGAAGTAGCGCATGCCTCTGGCTTGCGGCAGGACGAATCCGCCATGGCGGACTTGCGATCCAAAAGCGGCAAGCCGGAGGCATGCCCTGCATTCGGGGCCCTCCTTCAATATCCTGCGAGCGACGGAGCAATTTACGATTATTCAGATTTCATTAGCCGCGCGCACGGCGCAGGCGCGCTTGTCGTGGTCGCGGCGGATATTCTTGCGCTGACACTGCTGAAAGCGCCGGGCGAGTTTGGCGCCGATGTCGCGGTTGGCAATACACAGCGATTTGGCGTGCCGTTGGGATTTGGCGGCCCACACGCCGCGTACTTCGCCACGCGCAATGAATTCAAACGTTATATGCCTGGCCGGCTCGTGGGCGTGTCACACGATACTGAGGGCAGGCCTGCGTATCGCCTCGCCTTGCAAACGCGAGAACAACACATCCGGCGAGATAAAGCCACCAGTAACATCTGCACTGCACAGGTGCTTCTCGCGGTCATCGCCTCGATGTACGCAGTTTATCACGGGCCCAAAGGCCTGCGGGCCATCGCTGAGCGCGTTCATCGTCTGGCAAGTCGGGTCGCCGATGGCCTGGAGGCCCTCGGTTGTACAATCTGGCACGACAGCTTCTTCGATACTGTTCGGGTCGAGGTTGAATCCAGCGAAGTGCTTTTGGAGCATGCTGCAAAAGCCGGCTGTAACCTGCGCGCTCTCGGCCCGCGCGCAGTCTGCATTTCGTTCGATGAAACAACAACCCCGCGCGACATCGAAATTCTAACGTCGATCTTTCGCGGCACGACTGTGCGCGATTTCGAGGACGACTATCTCGGCGAACCGCCGCTGCGCATCCCGCAATTCGCGATCCGCACTTCCGAGTATCTCACTCACCCCATCTTCAACACGCACGATACCGAGACGGAAATACTGCGGTACCTGAAGAAGCTCGAATCGCGGGATCTGTCCCTGACGACATCGATGATTCCGCTCGGGTCGTGCACGATGAAACTAAACGCGACGGCGGAAATGTTCCCGATCTCGTGGCCTGAAATTTCGAAAGTGCATCCCTTCGCGCCTGCCGACCAGGCCATAGGCTACATGGAAATTAGCGACCAGCTCGAGGACTGGCTTGCTGAAATCACAGGCTTTGCCGCGGTTTCATTGCAGCCAAACGCCGGGTCGCAAGGCGAATTCGCAGGGCTGCTTGCGATTCGCGAGTATCACGCGTCTCGCGGCGAAGCCCATCGCAACGTTTGCCTCATTCCAACTTCAGCACACGGCACAAATCCGGCTAGTGCAGTGATGGCGGGATTTAAAGTTGTCTCAGTCGCCTGCTTGAAAGATGGCGACATCGATCTTGCCGATCTTCGCGCGAAAGCCGACGAGCACGCGAGCGACCTCGCCGCGCTGATGGTCACGTATCCTTCGACGCACGGCGTGTTCGAACCGACGATTCGCGAAATCTGCGACGTCGTGCATACGCACGGCGGCCAGGTGTTCATGGACGGCGCGAACATGAATGCCCAATGCGGCCTCTGTCGCCCGGGGGATTACGGCGCGGACGTTTGTCATCTGAATTTGCACAAGACGTTTTGCATTCCGCACGGCGGCGGCGGCCCAGGCGTGGGGCCGATCGGCGTCGCCAAACACCTCGCGCCATATTTGCCGCGCGAATTCATTCTCGATCCCACAACGGGCAAGATTGTATTCGGTGAGGGAGACCGGGGACAGCGGCCGCACCATGGGAACGGATCCCACGATCGTCACGGCGGCGGCAAAGGAGGCAATATCGCCGCTGCCCCATTCGGTAGCGCCAGTATTCTGACCATCACGTGGATGTACATCCGCATGATGGGTGCGGAGGGCCTGAAGCGCGCGAGCGAGGTGGCAATTCTAAGCGCAAATTACATCGCCAGACGGCTCGGCCGTTATTTCCCGGTTCTTTTTAAAGGCAAACGCGGCCTTGTCGCACATGAATGCATTATCGATCTTCGGCAGTGGAAGAACGCGGGCATCGAAGTCGAAGATGTCGCAAAGCGTTTGATGGATTACGGCTTCCACGCGCCGACGGTCTCTTGGCCGGTGGCTGGGACAATGATGATCGAACCGACGGAGAGCGAAGCAAAGCACGAGCTCGACCGGTTTTGCGATGCAATGATCTCCATTCACGCGGAAATGGAAGCGATTGCCGGGAATGAACAGGATCGGCAAAATAACCTGCTAAAAAATGCGCCTCACACAGCACATCAAATCGCATCCGACGAATGGGACCGCCCGTACTCGCGCCAACAGGCGGCGTTCCCAGCGCCGTGGACGCGCGAACACAAATTCTGGCCGGCCGTCGCCCGGATCGACAACGTTTACGGTGATAGAAATCTCTTCTGCTCGTGTCCGCCGGTGGAAGAATTCGAGAAAAGCGTTTAACGATTCTTCGACGCCGCTCGGAATAACAAACGGCTGAGTCGCCAGTTTCGGATGCGAATAACGGTTTCTTTAATTGTCGCGATGCTTGCGTTGGTCTGTGTCACGTACTTGTATGCGCATCACATTTGGAATCCGCTGCCGAACGGAACTGCAATCGATCGGATTGTTGTTGAAAAATCAGCTCGCAAGCTGTCGGTGTTCGCTAATAGCGAAAGACTGAAAAGCTATCGAATCGCACTCGGTCGTAATCCAGTCGGCGCAAAGGAACAGGAAGGAGACAACAAAACACCGGAGGGCATTTACAAAGTCGATAGTCGCAATCCGCAGAGTAATTTTCACCTCGGGTTGCACATTTCTTATCCATCCGATGCGGACCAGGCACGAGCCGCCGA
>DATBDI010000294.1:0-3566 GCA_036270025.1 Candidatus Udaeobacter sp.
TGCGAGATATTTGTAGCGACTCGATTTGCAATAGAACGTCAAAACGAGGAGCGACGGCTTGGGCAAAACGGAAGTTTGAGGCCGAATTTCTCTGGAGCTTGCGTCTTGACTGTTGGAGCTTCCTTCGTGCGAAGCACGGATACGTTCGATTTCACCCCATCAGAGTTGCGCACGCTGCACGCGTTGAAAACACCGGCTGGTATCCAGAGGTTTCTCGACGACTTGCGCTACAACCTGAGTTATACGGCGCGCTCGCCAAAAAAAGTGCTGCGCGATCGGACCGCGTCATGTCTCGAAGGCGGTATTTTCGCGGCGGCTGCGCTTCGCATCCTTGGATTTCCGCCGTTGATCTTCGATTTGGAAGCGGAACAGGACACCGACCATGTCATTGCCATTTTCAAGGTCCGCGGGCACTGGGGCGCGGTGGCGAAATCAAATTTCACCGGGTGCCGTTATCGCGAGCCGGTGTATCGCAACCTGCGCGAGCTGGCCATGAGTTATTTCAACATTTACTTCAATCTGCGCGGCGAACGCACGCTTCGGCGCTACTCGCGTCCTGTGAACCTGGCGCGCTTTGATGATCGCAATTGGATGACCACAGCAAAATCGATTTGGTTCATCGCCGAACATCTCTGCGAAATCCCGCACATTTCATTGCTCACACCTGCGATAGAAAGGAATCTAACCCGCGTCGATCGCCGCACATTCCGGGCCGAGATGGTCGGTCACAGAAAAAAATAATCTGTCGTGGGTGGGTGGCCAGCCCGCCGCCTGCAAATCGCGACCCTGATCAGGGGCTTTGAGCTTGTTTTGGTGGAAAGCGCCGTTACAAGAAGACATGGCTTCTCTTTACGTGAAGTCCTGCCCGAGAAAGCCGAAATAGGCGAAACAACCTTTCGTTGAATTGTAGTTAGGCCGCTTCCCTATGCACCTTGTCATGTTCGACATCGACGGAACGCTTACCGAGACCATGAAGGTCGACGAGGAGTGCTTCGCTCGCTCATTCAACGACGTGTTTGGTTTCACCGACATTGACACCGATTGGTCACGTTATCCACGCACGACGGACTCCGGCATTTTTCATGATGTTTTCACGTCACGTATTGGCGAGTCACCGACGGCACAGGAAGTTTCGCGATTTCGCCAGCATTTCGTCCAATTGCTCGCTGCCGCTTCGTCACAGTCTCCTTTTGCACCGGTTGCAGGAGCTGACAGGTTGTTGTCCCGGCTCACACAGGGTGGCTCGTATCGTGTATCGCTTGCTACTGGAGGTTGGCGTGATTCCGCCCGCCTCAAGATGGCAAGTGCCGGAATGTGCTTTGACGAGCATCCCGCGGCATCAGCGGATGACGCACTCGACAGGGAGTCCATTTTGAGGCTTTCCAAGCAGAGGGCCGCCGAACGGTATGGCGAGTCATTTCCCTGCACCGTGTATGTGGGGGATGGAGTTTGGGATGCTCGTGCCTGTCGCAGTGTTGGCATTCCGTTCATTGGCATTGGCACGGGGAGTCGAGCGACACGATTGTCCGCGGAGGGCGCTGTTCGTGTATTCCCTGATTTTTGTGACGCGGATATATTCCTGAGGAGTGTAGATGAGATTACGAATGCGGCCTAACCATGCGCTGCAGACATGTGCTTAGGTCAAGGATAGCTTCGTTGGAAACCAATTGGATTTGCGAACTGAGCCGATAGCACAATGACCATTGACGAATTCAGAAAGATGGCGCTGGAAATTCCAGGAGCCGTCGAACAGTCGCACATGAATCATCCCGATTTCCGTGTTGGAGGAAAGATTTTCGCGACGCTCGGTGCGCCGGACAAAAACTGGGCAATGGTGAAGCTCGCGCCAGAGCAGCAGCGCGCGTTCATTGAGAAAGCACCGGGAGTTTTCAAACCGTGTAGCGGCGCCTGGGGCAGGCAGGGCGCCACGAATGTGTATCTTGCCATCGCGAACGCGAGCATTGTGCGCGTTGCGCTGGATCTTGCGGCAAAGAATGTCGCTTCAAAGACCAAAAAGAAAACGCCGAACGCTCAACGTCGAACATCCAACGCCCAATGATCCCGCCGCTACAGGGCGTGTTGGAAAAAGGCGTTGTCGAATGTCGGCTGAAATGGGCCGGGATCGGTGTCGCCGATTCGAAATTGCGGAGTGATTTCAAGTTGAGTCGCACAGTGGGTTTCCACATCGACTCTACCGCACTTCGTGAGTGACGCGCGCACCGTCTCAAGCGCCAGGTCGGGTGTGTTGCAATCGCGACTGAGATGTCCGAGCACGACGCGCTCAATTTTTCCCGGTAACAATTCCTCAATCACGCCTGCCGCTGCTGCGTTCGACAAATGACCGTGCCGCGATTGGATTCGTTGTTTGACCGGCCAGGGGCGGTGCGTGTCGTTCTGCAAAAGTTTTTCGTCGTGATTGGTCTCGATCACCAGCGTCTGCACCGGGCGCAACCGTTCGACGATTAACTTCGTCACATAGCCGAGATCGGTGATGAATCCGAGACTAGCTGAGCCGGCGTGAAATACGAATCCAAGCGGATCGACGGCATCGTGAGGCACGGGAAACGTCTGCACGGTGATGTCGCAAATGGAAAACTCCGTGCCCGTTTGGATAATGCGCCAGCTGCAGTATCGCTCAAACGCGCCGTCACAGCGAACTGCTTCCGCGGTTAACGCGTTGCAGTAAATCGGCACATGAAATTTCCGACAGAGCACTTCCAGCCCGCAGATGTGATCGCCATGTTCGTGCGTAAGTAAGACGCCATCGAGTTGCGCTGGGGCCACGCCACACTGCTCCAGGCGCAAAACCAATTGCCGCGCGCTTAGGCCGCCGTCGACAAGAATTTTACAATGATCGGTCGCGACCAGCGCGCTATTTCCCGCGCTCCCGCTGCCAAGCATCGCCAAGCTGAACACGGGTCTTAGATTAACCGCGTGATTTCAATTTGCGCAAACGGAAACGGAAATAATCGCAACTCTGTAGCTGCGCCAGTCGCGCGTTCAGTACTGCGATCATCGTATGAAAACTGTCCGTGCCTGCTCTCCTCGACACGACGGGCGGAGAGAATTACATTCGCCCGCGTTGAAATCACGGCTTTTGATTTTTGTCGGGGCAGCCATCGCGCTGCTTGCCACAATTGATTGCCTGGCGTCTGCGGAGACGACCGCTGGCAACAGCGGTGCGTTGGATTTCAAGCAATGGGGACTGCTGGCGATTCAGGAAGGCGGCCGTCGTAAACCGGTGGACACGTTCGCAAAAGAAGCGCTGATCCGTGTCACCGGACGATCGACATACACCGACAAGGACGGCCGAAGATGGCAGCCAAACGATTTTGTTTTGTCGGCGTTGCTGGAAACACACGATTGGAAGAGCGAACCGATGGTGTTGATTTCCTCCGGCGAGTTGATTGATCGGCTCGGCCTCAATAAGACGCAGCGTCGATTTTCGTTCGCGCAGTTAGCCGGCTCGCCAGAATTGCAGCGGATTGCGAGCGAGGCCCAGGCGCTCAAGCGCGCAGAAAAACCGCTCGATCGGGTCCAGCAGGAAGCGCTCAGTGTGAGCGACC
>DATBDI010000295.1:0-2626 GCA_036270025.1 Candidatus Udaeobacter sp.
ACGTAATTCGGCCGGCAGGAAATCCACCGCGTGCCGTCCGGTGAAATGCCCCCACCGGGAACCACGCAATGCAGATGGGGGTGGTGGGTCATCGCGGATCCCCATGTGTGGAGCACCGCGAAGAATCCGATCTGCGCGCCCAGATGCTTGGGATCGGCCGCGATGGTGCGCAATGTCTCGCCGGTCGCCCGGAACAGAATATTGTAGACGACGTCCTTATTCTGAAGGGCAATGGTTGCGATTGGCTGCGGCACAGTGAAGATCACATGGAAATACTGGGTGTCGAGAAGCTCGGATTGACGATCATCCAACCATTGGGCGCGAGCCAGCGATTGGCATTTTGGGCAGTGGCGATCTCGGCACGAATTATAACAGATGCGCTGGTGGTCACAGCGATCACAATGTTCGATGTGACCACCAAGCGCCGCGGTTCGACACAGCTCAATGGCGCTCATGACGCGACGCTGTGCAGTGCATAGCGAGGCGCCATGACGCTCACGATAGGCTTCGCCGTAGCGGCGGAACACATCCGCGACTTCCGGCCCGGAGCGGGCCACCGGCCCCAACTCAGAAGTGTTTTGGCGATGTCGGCTTCGGCTCCGCGGCAACTAAATGCGGTAGCAGGTCCAGGGGGCTGGACGTGGCGCAGACCTTGCTCGTAGCTATCCGCAAGTACTTGGCGGTGGTAGCCAGGCTGCGATGACCAAGCAGCAGCTGAATGGTCCGGACGTCAGTGCCAGACTCGAGCAAATGTACCGCAAAGGCGTGGCGTAGCGAATGCGGTGTGACAGGTTTGGATAGGCCGGAGAATCGATGTGCCTTTTGGCAGGCGTCTTCGACGGCTTCTCTCGTGATCGGCTGACCTGGATGAGCACCCGGAAACAGCCACTCCTTCGGATGTGCGGCCTTCCAGTAGGCACGCAAAATCTCCAGTAGCTTCGGCGATAGCATTACGTACCGATCCTTGCGGCCCTTGCCTTGGTCGACCCGGATGACCATCCGCTTGCTATCGATTGCGCCGGCATTCAGCCGAACAGCTTCCGATACACGCAAGCCTGCAGCGTAACAGGCGGTCAGGATTACGCGCTGTTTTCGACAAGCAACGCATCCGAGGAAGTGTACGACTTCCTCCGGGCTCAGAACGACGGGCAGTTTCTGCGGCTTCTTGGGAAGCGGAAGCACATCCGCGAAAGTCCATTCCCGCTTGAGGGTGATCTTGTAGAGGAAACGAAGTGCCGCAACGGCGATGTGTATTGAACCGGCAGCCAGCTTCTTCTCGTTCGTCAGATAGATTTGATAGGTGCGAATGTGCTCGGGAGTCAGCGCATCCGGCGACTTGCCGAAGTGGCGTGCGAACAGCGAAACCTGTTGGAGATACGATGCCCGCGTGTGGGGCGACAGATTGCGCACCTGCATATCCTGCGTCATTCGTTGTCGAAGAACGGTCATGGGGGAGGTTCCTTTGCGATATGGCAGCGCTGCAACAAGCAGCGCCTCCATGATGTCGCAATCGGACCTCTCAAAAATGCACTACGATGGGTCGGCGCCAACGATTGCCACGCGGCAGCTACCGCGAAGCGGTTTTGTCCAACCGCAGTTATGTGGTGCGCCACATAACGTTGGGAACGGGAACTGGGAAGTCGGGGCATTGACGGCGTTGGCGCCGGTCGTGTTGTGATTGTCGCTGGTTTTGGGATCAGCCGTCGGCGAGGCGATATCCGTCGTCGGTTTTGACGACGCGGCCGGTGTCGGCGAGCACGGCGAGCCGCTCATAGAGCGTGGTGGCGCGGACGCGACAGCAGGCACGCAGCTCGGCGAACGGCAGCGCGGCGTCGGTACCAGCGAGTGTGGCGGTGATGCGCTCGTCGAGCGAGCTTGGCGGCGGCGTTGTCGGCTCGCGCCGGTCGACGACCTCCAATGCGAGTGTGGTGCCACGCTGTGCCAGCTCGATGGTGACGGGGGTCATGGATGGCGCGGCACGATGCTCGACCGACAGCGAGAGATCATCGCCGTCGCGGCGCAGGTAGAGGTTGGAATCGCCCCAGGCGTGGAACTCCGAGGAGCCGCGCAGCGCCTGACCGGCACGGACGCCGCCACCGCCCTTCTTGGCGTGATGGACGACGAGCACGGCAACGTCATGGCGGCGCTGCAGCTCGCGCAGGTAGGCGAGCAGCGGGGCGACCTCGCCGCTGGCGTTCTCGTCGATGCGGTGGAGACGTACGAACGGATCGAGGATGAGCAGGCGCGGCTGCAATTTGGCGACGGTCTCGGCGAGATTGCGGCGGTCGGCATCCAGATCGAGCCGGACGGTGGGCGCGGTGATGACCTGGATGTCGAGATTGGCCAACGCCACACCGGCTGCGGCCGAGATGCCTTCGAGGCGTCGGCGTACGATGTGCAGTGCGTCCTCGGCGGCGAACAGCAGGACGCGACCGGCACGCGGCACGGCGAAGCGGCGCAGACATGGGACGCCGGCGGCGACTGCGACGGCGAGGTCCAAGGCCAGGAACGACTTGCAGCACTTTGGCTCGCCGCCGACGATGCCGACCGCCTGCTCGGACCACAGGCCGGTGACCAGCCAACGATGTTCCTCCGAGCGCTCGGCGAGACGATACGCGGGTTCGAC
>DATBDI010000296.1:0-1817 GCA_036270025.1 Candidatus Udaeobacter sp.
CGGTTCCCAATCGTGGCTCCCCGCCGGCGGTTCTGCTGCGGGAGAGCTATCGGGACGAAAGCGGTCGGACGCAGAAGCGGACGCTGGCCAATCTGAGCAAGCTGCCGGACGATGTGGTCGCGGCGTTCAAGGCGATCCTCAAGGGCGGGACGCTGATTGGGACGAGGCCTGATGAACTGCAGATCGAGCGGTCGTTGCCGCATGGCCATGTCGCGGCGGTGCTGGGGGTGATCCGCAAGATCGCCTTGGACCGGTTGATCTTGAGCACGGCGCAGGACGCCAAGGCGCGACGTAATTGCGATCTCGTCGTGGCGATGATGGTGGATCGCCTGATTGCGCCGCGCTCGAAGCTCGGCTTTGTGCGTGCGGTGGACGAGGAGACGGCGACGACGAGCCTTGGCGCGGTCCTGGGCCTTGGCAAGGTGAAGGAACGCGAGGCTTACGAAGCCCTGGATTGGCTCGTTGACCGTCAGGCGCGGATCGAGAACGGCTTGGCGCGGCGGCATCTCAAGGACGGCATGCTGGTCCTTTACGACGTGAGTTCGTCCTACTTCGAGGGCCGCCATTGTCCGCTGGCGCAATATGGCCACAGCCGCGACCATCGCAGCGACCGGCCGCAGATCGTCTATGGCTTGCTCTGCGCGCGCGAGGGGCTGCCGATCGCGATCGAGGTGTTCGAGGGCAACATGGCGGACCCGACGACGCTGAGATCCCAGGTCGACAAGCTGAAGTCCCGCTTCGGCATCAGGCGCGTGGTGCTGGTGGGCGACCGGGGCATGATCACCGCGGCCAGGATCCGGGACGATCTGACGGTCTCGGGCTTGGACTGGATCACCTGCCTGCGCGCCCCGCAGATCCAGGCCTTGGCCCAAGAGAACGGCCCGCTGCAGCTCTCGCTGTTTGACGAGCGGGACTTGGCGGAAATCACATCGCCGGACTTTCCAGGCGAACGATTGATCGTGTGCCGTAACCGCGAACTGGCGGCCGAGCGCGCGCGCAAACGCGAGGCGCTGCTTCACGCAACCGAACGGGAGCTTGCACGCATCCAAGCGCAGGTCCGCCGCAAAGGATCTCACCTGCACACGGCGGTTGAGATCGGCCTGGCGGTTGGCGAAGTCGTGAATGCGAAGAAGATGGCCAAACACTTCGCGCTCGACATCAGCGACGGCCATTTCGCCTGGGCTCGCAAGGTCGATCAGATCGCAGCCGAAGCCAAGCTCGATGGCATCTATGTCATCCGCACCTGCGTGCCGGCCGAGGATCTCGGTCCCGCGCATGCGGTCCAGGCATACAAAGACCTCTCACGCGTCGAGCGTGCCTTCCGTTCGATGAAGACCAGCGATCTCGAGATCCGCCCCATCCGTCACTGGGCCGCCTTCCGCGTGCGTGCGCATGTCTTCCTCTGCATGCTCGCCTATCACGTCGAATGGCATCTGCGCCAATCGCTCAGCCCACTGCTATTCCACGACACGGACCTTGATGCCGCACGGGCGGAGCGTCGCTCGCCGGTTGCATCAACCGAACCCTCCGAGATCGCAAAGGCCAAAAAGGCCATCAAGCGCAATGCCAATGGCGATCGCGTCCACAGCTTCGCCGGTCTCATTGATCATCTGGGCACCATGACCCGCAACACCATGCACATGCCGCTCGCCAAAAAGCATCGCTTCACGCTGTTGTCCAAATCCACGCCGCTCCAGGACGCGGCATTCAAGCTCTTGGGTCTCGGCCCGTGACCCGTGTCCAGTAACCAAAAAGGCCGGCCACAAGAATGATGAGTCCTATGAAGCACTTGCACGATTCATCAATGAAAACTTCGG
>DATBDI010000297.1:0-4799 GCA_036270025.1 Candidatus Udaeobacter sp.
TGCAGGCGCATACATCCCGGAAGCAAAGATGGTTCGCACTCCGTTTGGAGTAATTTTATACACGCTTCCGCTCATGACGTCACCAAAGCTCCCCGACACAAACAGGTTGCCTGCACTATCACAGGCCAGGTGCATTTGCCCAGAAAAGCCGGAAGCAAAAGTCGTCCGTGTTCCGTTGGGTTTGTATTTATATATATGGCCGTTGTTGGTCGTCTCCCCGACGAAGAGATTGCCCGCCCGATCAAAGGCGAGCCCTTGAGGCCGATTCAATCCGGAGGCAAAGGTGGCTCGGGATCCGTCCGTCTTGTATTCATAGATGCTGCCCCTGCTGTAATCCGCCACAAACAGATTACCCGCGGCATCAAAGACCAGCTGCGCTGGCAGACCCGCAAGCGTGGCGAAAGTGCTTCGCATTCCGTCGGGACTAAATCTATAGATCAAGCTGATGACAGGGTCGTCGCCGACAACATCTGCCACAAACAGATTGCCTGCACTGTCCATGGCCAGGCCTTGAGGATCACTCAAATCCGGGGCGAAGGTGCTTTGCAGTCCGTCCCAGCTAAATCTTAAGACCTTGCCACCGCTGTTATCCCGGGCCGAGACGTATAGATCCTGAGCCGTCGCGCTGTGGCATATCAGAAAGACTGCTCCCAACGATGCTGCCCTGCCGAACAAATGACAGGCTATGCCAAGAGCAGCGTTAAACCTTGTTTTTGTTAGCTGATTTTTCATAATTCCTGCTTTCTTTTGTTTTGGCCGTCGTTTGGCTTCTTCTTCATGATGGAGTCATTTCTACCCTTTCACTAAGGTAGTGCGTAAAATCCCGCGCGAGGTTACGGGAGAAATACAGGAGACTTGCGAACCACGGAGTGCCCGGATGTTACGAATAGCCTCTTGGGCAAGGGGAGAGGAAGCCAATGTCTTCCTTCCTGTTGCCTATTGGAAAAGAATTTTTCGGCAACGTGCCGAAACCAAGTCGCCGCGGCGATTGCTCCCCAGCCGGTTTGCCGTGCGGCGCGCCCGGCGGTCGCGCCCTACCTATCCGTGCGATCGGTGCTTAATTCCCTTTTGGTGCGAGGGAGGCGACGATTTTCTCGAAGCGCGGGTCGCCGCGCAGCGGATCCCAAAAGGGAAGGAGTTTCAATTGACCATAGGTGACCGGACTTGGAGGAGGGGCGACAATGGCCAGTTGTTGGCAGGCTAGATCTTTGTCACCAGCCCAGGCGGCAATTATCGCCAGATATTTGATTACCACGGGACCTCTAATGGCATCTTTTTCCATGGGCAGAAGCTCAACCGCGTGCCGCCCTTCGCGTAGCGCTTCTTCTTTGTGGCCAAGAGCGGCATCGATCAGTCCCAGCACGCACCACGGCGGACCGAAATCTGGTTGAGCCTCGACGATCTTCTCCTGCTCGATGCGTGCCGCTGTGAAAGCCGACCGCGCTTTGTCACTATCATTAGCCATTCGGGCGATAACCCCTTCTACAACGAGACGATTAGAATAAACATCGTTGCCCAGATTGATTGGATTTTCGCCGGCTACGCGCAAGGCCTCTTTTGCTGCCGCGGCGTCGCGTTGGGCTAGTGCACAATTGAGCCACCAATCAGCTACGCGCGGCACTGCGGCAGGATCTGTACGTCGGACTGAATCGATCACTTGATGCAACGGCTGGGTATTGCCTCTCCACTGAAAATCGACTTCCGCGAGTATTACCTTGGTTGTGGAGTCGTCGGGTTCGAAAGCGAGGACGCGGTGTAGCCACAGTTGTTGTTCAGCGTAGCGCCCGAGTGTTGCGTAATTTCCTGCAATGTTCTGCAGGACGCCAAAATTGCGCGGGTCAAGATCAGCGGCGTGCTCAAATGTTCGGGTTGATTCTTGCCAGTGACCCTGACGCCTCTGGATTAAACTCGTAAGAAACAATATCTGCGGATCATTTGGCAAACTTTGGCGGGCAACTCGCAGGTCAGCCAGAGCACCATCGTAATCGAGGTATCCCCAGTAAAGATTCCACGCATGCGCGACGTGTGTTTCGCCTGCATCTGGACGGAGGCGAGAGGCCGCTTGAAGGGCTGCTTCTGCCAGGGCCAGACGCGCCGGTGTATGATCGTGACCAAAGAAATAAAGCGCGTCATGAACAAAGGCTAGTTGGCAATAGCCGCGAAAAAACGATGAATCAAGCATGACTGATTGGTTGAGCAGATCGGCTGCCTGCAACAAATTCGGTCTTTCGCTAACTTGAAAGCTCGGCGTCAAAATCAGCTTCCTGGCGCGGGTGTAGAGATCGAAGGCGCTGAGATCCTTCGTTGCAGGGCGCTCGATTTCGCTCTTCTCAGTTGGCGAGAGTTTTGCATGAAGCTCGGCGGCAATCGCCATTGCGATCTCGCTCTGAATTGCGAACACGTCCGCGAGATCGCGGTCGTACGTTTGTCCCCATAGCTGCCGGTGGGTGCGCGCATCGACCAACTGCGCGTTGACACGCACGCGGTTGCCGGAACGCTGGACAGTTCCTTCTACCACATTCGCCGCCCCGAGTTGCTGGCCGATCTTGCGGAGATCGCGCGCGATGCCGCTCTTGTATTTCATCACCGAGACCCGGCCGATCACCTTTAGGTCGGCGATCCGGGCCAGGTTGGTTAGAATTTCGTCCTGCACGCCGTCCGCGAAATACGCGTTGTCTGGATCGCGGCTGAGGTTCTCGAACGGCAGAACTGCAATGGATTTCGCCGGCGAGCTGAGAGCCCCAACTTGTCGTAGAGCTGTGTAGCGCCCCGCAAAAAACAAACCGATCGAAAGCGCGACCCCTACGATAATGACGTAAATCCATACGCGATTACCGGATGATGCAGGTAAATCGTCAGCGGACTCTGTTCGCTGCAAAGCTTTCGACGTCAGCTTAAATGCCCAGGGAGTCATCAATGCAATCGGAAATCCGAGTGCGCTGAGCAATACTATCAGCCCAACTCCAGATTTAGGAATCTGAAAAAAACGGGAAGACTTGCGTTGCCACTAGAATGACCGGCGGGCCAACAACCGCCTAAGGCATCGCCACTTTATTACGCTTTCCGCCGTGTCAACTCGACGAAGACATTGCGCGGGTTCACGGCTGTTTATTTTCGCAAAGTTCTTGAAATCGCCGATCGCCGCGTAGCGGGTCAAACATGGGATCGAGTCGGAGCAGCGCAGGAGTCAGCGGTACATTAAGTCTGACCACCTGGCTAGCGTACGGTGTCGAGAGTAGCTTTTGTAAAGCGGCGATGGCGCGGTCGGGTTCGCCCATTTGCGCTGCCACCCGGGCAAGGATCTCGATCGGACTGGCACCAGTTAAGGCGTCTTTCTCGATCGGATTCGCGGCAATGGCACGTTCGACCAGAGCCAACGCGGCGGCCTTATCACCAAGACCCATATTGATTAGTGCGAGATCGCCAATCAGGTTATGATTGTTCGGCTGCTCTTTGAGCAAAGGTTCCAGCTCGCTCCGCGCCTGTCGCCAGCTTTCCCGGGCCGCGGCATGGTCGCCTGCCATTTCTTGCGCCCAGCCTAACCAAAAGCGCAGTTCGCCATTGTAAAAGCCCAACGCCGGATCGGACTTGACCAATATCTCCTTTAGCCAAGAGACCACTAGTGCAGGGCGGCGCTCCAGGATCGCTTGGTAAACTTGTGTTTTCAACGCGCCGACAAAATCGGCGGAAGGAGGCAGCGGTGTCAGGAGCGCCGCAGCACGTGGCAGATTGCCTTGGGCTTGTGCGATAGCCGCCTTCGTAGCAAGTGTCACCACGTCGTCCGGAGCGATGTTAAGAACCTCATCAAGCTTTCGCAGCGCTTCGTGAAAACGACGAAGAGCGATGTAGGAAATCGCGTGCTGCGTGAGGAGGCGAATGTTGCGCGGATCGAGCCGCTCGGCTTCGTCGAAATAGTGTTCGCTCCGGTCCCATTTGCCTTGCCTCCGCGTGACCAACGCCAGTGATTCAGGAATCCGGCCGCTATTGGGCAGAAACTGACGTGCTTGCTCAAAGTAACGCACGGCGGTGTCGTAATCCTTTAAGCAGGCGTAGTGGTATTGGCCTTTGGCCAGTACGGCCTCGCCTAGGTTAGGCTGAAGGGTGAGCGCGTTTTCGGCTGCCTGCTTGGCCTCTTCACGCAAGGCCACCGTTGGTTGAAGATACAAGGAGATGTAGCCGCGAGCTTCCACGATTGAAAGCAGCGCCCAACTCATGGCGAATTTCGGATCCAACCGCACTGCTTCTCTGAGATATTTCTGTGCGTTAAGAAAGTCCGCGGGGATGTTTGCCGCTGTCAGACTGTAAGCCAGACCACGGAGGTAGGCATCGTAAGCCTCAAGATTGTCCGTCGGCTTGGCGGCAATAACTTGCTCTTCGCGACCGGTGAGCTTCGCTTGCAACGATTCCGCTATTCGTTTGGCGACCTCACTCTCCACGCTAAAGATGTCAGTCAGCTTGCGATCATAGGTCTCGGCCCAGAGATGAGAATCAGTTTGTGCATTAACCAACTGCACGTTGACCCGCACCTGATCGGCCGATTTTTGCACGCTACCCTCAAGAATGTTCGCCACGCCTAGTTGCTTCGCGATCTCAGGGAGGTTCTTTGGTTTGCTCCCATAGCGCTGCGTGGAAGTCCGCGAAATCACTTTCAAATCCGCAATGCTAGCCAGGCGCGTCAGGATCTCCTCTTGGATACCGTCTGCAAAATACGCATAATCTGGATCGTGGCTGAGATTTTCAAAGGGAAGAACGGCGATGCCCTTTGTTGTGGGGCGACTGATTAGTCCGCTTTTCCAAAC
>DATBDI010000298.1:0-1714 GCA_036270025.1 Candidatus Udaeobacter sp.
CATTTCCCGGAAGCATATCTGCGCGGTCGCACAAAATTCCTCGGGCAGCGCGGCGCGGAGCGCGCCATGAAATGGACGCGCGCGTATGTACGAAGACTTTACAACCGTTTTCAGGCTACGCTGGTCGCTTCCGATAAGCTAGCCGGCGTTCTTTCAGAATGGGGCGTGCACAATGTCCGAGTAACTCCGCTCGGTGTGGACACCAGCATTTTCAAACCTGCGCCGGATGACACAGAAGGCACGCGCGAGTCGTTAGGCATTAAAGACGAAGAAAAACTGCTTCTCTACGTCGGTCGTCTCGCCAAAGAAAAGAATACGCGCACATTGTTCCGGAGCTTCGAGCTTTTGCATCGGCGTCACCCGAATGAATTTCGTCTCTTGGTGGTTGGCGACGGGCCGCAACGGAATGAGCTTCGGAAGCTACAGCGCAATAGTTGCCGAAGCAGCATCAATTGGATTGCATATTGCGCGGGCGCCGTCGAACTGGCCAGTCTCTATCGCGCAGCCGATCTTTTCGTTCATCCGGGTGTCCAGGAAACGTTTGGGCTTGCGGCGCTGGAGAGCCAGGCGTGCGGCACACCGGTCGTGGGAATTCGCGGGAGCTACATGGACAGTGTCATTTGTCATAATCAGGAGTCGTGGGCGCGGGAAAACAGCCCGGAAGCGCTTGCCACTGCGATTGAAGAATACAGCGCGAAGAAATTGTCCGCCCTGGGCAGGAACGCTGCCCGGGTCGCCCGGAGTCTGTATAGCTGGCCGCGAGTGTTTGAGGAACTGTTTTGCATTTATCGCGAGCTTCGCGCAAACTACCGCCGATTTTAATGGTGAACGACGACCACAGGCCGTTCCTCATTCGTGGCTATCGCAGATCGGACCGTGAAGCGGTCCGAAAGCTCTGCTGCGATACCGGTTTTCTCGGCGACCCGATCGATCCCGTGTACGAGGATCGAGAATTGTTCGCTGACTTTCTCACTACTTATTACACCGATCACGAACCGGAATCCTGCTTTCTGCTGGAGGTCGACGGTGAAATCTGCGGTTACCTGCTCGGCTCTCGCAAGCCATTGCAAAACCAGCTCTACGCCCTTTATCAAAACGTCTGGCTCTTTTTTCGCGCGCTCACGCGCTACTTTCGCTACAACGAACGCTCACGCCGATTCATTCGCTGGACGCTTGTGCATGGCTGGCGCGAAGTGCCGGCGGCGCCGCGGCGTACGGCACATTTTCACATCAATCTGTTGCCGGATGCTCGCAAAGTCTCGACCACACGTGCGCTCATGAGCGCGTATCTGAGTTACCTATACCGCTCCGGGGAAAAGCGTGTTTACGGTCAGATCATCACATTTGAAAGCCGGCGCGGTGAAAAAATGTTCGAGCGCTACGGGTTCAAGGTTCTGAATCGGGCGGAGATCACAAAATATAAGGCATTCTATCCCGAGTCGGTCTATCTCAGCACGGTCATTAAGAATTTGGAGACGGCCGGACCGCTCTCCGCTTACTCGCGTATCCAGGAATAATCAGCCGGACGCCTGAGACCTTGCAATCGTTCGCAAAGTAAGCTCTTTTGGCGTTCCCGTTGTAACGCTGTAACTCTTCTAACCGTTTAACGTCTTTTTGCCGGCATAGCTCAGCTGGTAGAGCAGCTGATTTGTAATCAGCAGGTCGTCGGTTCGAATCCGACTGCCGGCTCATCTAAGTTTTGGATTTCGGATTT
>DATBDI010000299.1:0-3597 GCA_036270025.1 Candidatus Udaeobacter sp.
GGTGCACGTGAACGGCCGTTGGATGCTGACGCCACTCGCTCTGACGATGATCGTGATAGAAGTGACCGACCTGGCCTTTGCGGTTGATTCAATCCCCGCGATCTTCGCGATCACTCGCGATCCGTTCATCGTTTACACGTCGAACATCTGCGCAATTCTGGGCTTGCGATCGCTCTACTTTTTGCTGGCTGGTTTGATGAATCGCTTCATTTACCTGCGAACGGGACTTGCAGTCGTGCTTGCGTTCGTCGGCACCAAAATGATTGTCGCCGACTACATTCCGGTGCCGCGGGTTCTCGCTCTTGGAGTCATAGCGCTTATTCTTGGAATAACGATCACTCTTTCCATGCAGAAGACACGAGGTGCGGCGACGGTCGAAGAGAAAAAATAAACTGTTGCCTTTGCTGATCGAAATCTGTTTAACTGAGTCGAGCGCCTATGAAAACTCTCGTTTCCCTCGCAATATTTACTGGTCTTGCCAGTGCAGCCTTCGCGGATATTCAGGATCCGCCTTCCAACGATTATGGCCCGACGCGCAAGCTCGGTCGCGGTATTTCAAATCTTGTTATCGCTCCGACCGAGTTTTTCGTAACCGTTAACCAGGTCAACCAAACGGAAGGTAATTCCGCCGGAGCTAGTTATGGTGTTGTACGCGGCTTGGGACGCTCAGCGACACGACACGTTGCTGGTTTAATCGAGATTTTGACATTTCCGTTTCCAATTTGGCGGGATAGCTATTACCCGATTCTGCCGCCGGAGGTCCCATATATTCACGCCGGCTATGCGGAATTTCCGCCTGAGGTTGGTAACGAGTCCAAATATCCGTACGTGCGCGACACGCACCACGATTTCAACTAGGGGCCGCTTCTGTCGAACTTGGCGTGTTTTTTTGGATGATTTAAGCAGCTGCAGCTGCATTGCTGGTGGCGCGCGGTGTTAACGTGCGCATCAAGGTCAAAAACTCGAACCTTTATCCGTCGTGTAACCGCAACGCCAGCAAGCGCGTCTCACAAGCGGGGACCATGCACTACTTGTTGGTCACTGCGCTCGCAACTGCTTGATCAATTCCAAAATCTTTTCGCGGATTACGAAAAGCTCACCGCGATAGTATGTAAACCGCTCTGCCGAAAGAAATCGCTTGTCCTTAATGGCCTCAGCGGCTGCGATCGTCTGATTCAGAATCTCAAGAATACGTTTTAGCCATGCAATCACCATGCCCCGTTCAAACAAATCATCGCCGCGTGCAATTCCACCGAGAGCGCCCGCGAGTTTTGCACTCACTGTCATAAAGCCGCTCACAAAATCGGCGAGCTGATCATCCGTTTCTTCGGGAAAATGTCCTGCCGCCTTCAGCTCGTCGAGTAATAGGTGTAGCGCGTCATTGGCGCGTTTCTGGATGGGATGCGAGATGCGATCCCGCCCGTCGCGCACCCAATCAATTCCTTCGCGCATCGGATGGGGCGGCGGCAACCCGTAATCTTCAATATCCTCCTCGAATGCATCTTCGTCCTCTCTGTTTATCGTCGGTTCTAAAGCATCCGCCTCTTGTTCCTGCTCCTTTCGATCCAGCGCCTCCTCGAGCCACGTCCATCCCATTTCGCGGGCAATGATTCGTTCGCTATCGGGATGGTCTGCGTATTTTTCCAATAACCGCCCGTATCGTTCCGTAAGCGCATCGCTTTCGCGGAGAAATTGCTCATAGCGAATTTCGTCCCACTCCCGCGTCTCGCCGTCCTGAGTGATGGCAATGGCAAATGGCGTCTGCTCTTCCGCGATACGTCGCTCGCGCTCGGCTATTTCTTCCCGGGTATAGTGCCACGCGCGCTCGGAGATTTGCAGACGATAATCTGCGCTTTCAATCACCACGCGGCCGTTCAGTTCGCTGAACCATTCCAAGTAGAGACTGTTGGCCATGTGCTCGGGCGGGGCCTCACCGCGTTTGCACATCGTCAAAGCTTCTTCAATCGGAACATCGAACACGCGCACTTTGCGCGCTGCGGTGATGTCGCCAGCAGGGCCGCGTTGCTGAGAAGCAGGCGGTTTCGTCGTCATGGGAATTGGATTTGGATTTTCAAAGCTTAACTCGCAGCCAGCGAGATCAGGCCCACAATCGCCCGTTAATTGGAGCACCAGCGGCTGATCGACGCCCGCCAGCCACACGTCGCCCTTGACGCACCCGCGCGTGCGGTTGTCGATTTTGCCGCGCAAAACATGCTCGTGAAGCCGCCAGGCCATACATAGAAATTATGCCTGTCGCCCCACGAGCGAACAGGTTTTTCGGTTTGGGACCTTGGTAAGCAACCGTAATTGACCGTCGCCTCGTGCGGGCGTAAACAGGCGGTCGGCGATGCAATCGCGACGTTTCTCTGGGCTGCCGCTCATCGGCATCTTGGCCGTCGTTTATGTTATAGCCGGCAAACTCGGTTTGATGCTAGCGTCGTTGCACGCGAGCGCATCCCCGGTGTGGCCGCCGACGGGAATCGCTCTAGCCGCTGCACTCTTGTTCGGTTATCGGGTATGGCCGGCGATCTTTGTAGGCGCGTTTCTGGTGAACGTGACGACCGCGGGAGACGCCGCCACATCATTTGCCATCGCAACGGGCAACACCTTGGAAGCTGTGGCCGGCGCTTGGCTCGTGAATCGATTCGCTGGCGGCAAGAATTTCTGTGATCGTCCACAAGGCGTCTTCAGATTTGCGCTTGCAGCAGCGATTAGCACCATCATCAGCCCAGTTTTTGGTGTGACCAGTCTTGCGTTCGCCGGCTTTGCCGACTGGACAAACTACGGTGCCATCTGGCTCACATGGTGGCTCGGCGATGCAACGGGCGATCTTGTTTTCACTCCGCTTGTTCTTCTCTGGAGCGTTGCCGCAAAACGACGCTGGAACAAAAAGGACGCCGCGGAGGTGGGCACGCTCCTCCTTTTGCTGGTGCTGCTGAGCATCGTTGTCTTTGGCGGATGGTTTGAAATTTCGTCCCAAAATTATCCCATCGCCTTTATTTTTGGACCCGTTGTGATTTGGACGGCTTTCCGGTTTACACAACGCGAAACGGCTACGGGGATTTTTATCCTGTCGGTGGTCGCAGTTTGGGGAACTCTGCGTGGTTACGGCCCATTTGTTAGGGCAACTGAAAATCAGTCGCTCCTCGCGCTACAATCTTGGACAGCGGTGCTGACGATCACGGCGATGGCGCTTGCCGCCGGTATGGCCGAGCGGCGGCGCATTGAGGAAGAGCTTCAGCAGCAAAAAGTGGTAGTGGAAACGGCCAACCGTACAAAAGACCATTTCCTGGCGATGCTTTCGCACGAACTCCGCACGCCGCTCACGCCGGTCATTTCGGCACTGGAATTGCTTGAGACAGAACCGGCACAGGCTGAAGACACCAAGTCTGCTCTGGCCATGATCCGTCGAAACATAGAATTGGAAACGCAGCTCATTGATGACTTGCTCGATTTCACCCGAATCGCCAGAGACAAAATGCAACTGCGATTCGGGCCGGTTGATGCGCATTTGGCGATCTCAAATGTCGTAGAAATTTGCCGGGCGGAGGCCGCGTCCAAAAGGCTTCACGTGCATCTCAATTTGCGAGCGAACAC
>DATBDI010000300.1:0-5455 GCA_036270025.1 Candidatus Udaeobacter sp.
CAATTGGGCTGCCTCGCCAGTGTTCCGTAAGTGCACGTCGCAGCCAGGCTCGAGCTCGATCAGATGTCCCGATTGCACCGGGACGTCTTCTATTTTCAGGGAACCGCCGCGATAAAAATAGAGCGCGCGATTCAGGCCGGCTTTAGTCCGTGGCAATGTCCAGGTCGCATTCGGCGCCATTTTGATGATCCAAATCGCCACGTGGGTATCCGCGCGACTCGCCCATGATTTCGGTGGCGGCGTGGGAGCCTTCGCATCATCAAGCTCGCCGGCCACGACAGTGATTTCTGTGGTCCGCCCAGCTTCGTCACGTGAAATTCTGTGCGGAATCTGATGCCGCCACAGCAGCTTGAAATTCGGCAGCTCCCTTTTGTTTGCGTGCGGCAGATTGACCCAAATCTGAAATAGCTCGAGCGGATTTGGCCGGTGCCGATCGAGCAATGGGAACATTTCCGAATGCTGCATTCCCTGCCCGGCAGTGATCCACTGAACGTCACCGCTACCGTAGCGCGCCGTGGCGTTTAAAGAATCGAAATGATCGATCGTTCCCTGGCGCAGCACAGTCACGATTTCAAAACCGATATGTGGGTGCGCCGGAAAACCCGGGACAACATCGCCGTGATACATGCTCCAGCCGTCCTTGCCGGAAAAGTCGTTACCGATATTGCGATCGTCCAAAGAAGCTGCCGGCCCCATCTGCTTGTTACCTGCTGGGAAGTGGTCCTCGTGGTGAACACAGAAAATAAACGGGTCCAACGTCTTCCACGGAGAGGCCAGGGGCTTGACCGCCTGAATCGCGCTCTCCGCAGACGTTCTCCACTCCACTTCGCGCGTAATGTGCGGTCTGGCGCGCGTGGTCGTTTTCGCAGCAGAAGGGCGCGCTGAGCGCCCGCGCTTTGTCGCGCCGCCTGGAGAGCGGGAGACTTCCGTCACGTCCATCTTCACAGCGATAGTTTCGCGTTTGCGGCAGTTATCTGCTACTGCGCGTCTGTAGGATGTACTAGTGCGACGTTCGAGTCGCTGCTTTCTATCCCTTTTGGGTGATTGGAACGATGACTCTTCGACCGGCGCCGCTGGGCGCGATCAGCGTGAGGTCTGTTTGAGGATCGTATTTTTGTTCAGGGGAATCGGATCCCAGCTATTCACAACAAATTCGGCCACGAGCACTAACACAGCAAGAGCGCTGCGATTGCCCAGTGGCAAACGCAGGCAGCTGCTGTTTATTCTCATTTCGCGGTGGCAATCGCATTTTTGATACTGGTGGATTGGCGAAAGGTGGCCACGCTTGAAGCTGCGGCCGGCAATTCGTCGTCCTTAGCGAGATACTCGTAAATCGCTGAGAAATCCTGGGTGGCGTGTCCCTGCCGCATCGCGAGGCGATACAGCTCTTTAGTGGCGTTGCTCAAGGGCATCGCCACACCGGTTTCGTACGCGCTGACCGAAGCGAGATGCATGTCCTTTTGCATCCAACGCAACGGAAATTCGACGTCATAATCTCCGTTAACGATCTTGTTCCGCTTTGATGCCAGGAACGGCGCGACGGCCGGCGTTCCGAGCAATGAATCCAATAACACGGTTCGTGACAGCCCGAGCCCTTCGCCTAAAATCACAGCTTCAGCGAATGACGCCATGGCGTTCCCCAGTAACACGTTGACTACCATTTTCATGGAAGCCCCGGCGCCTTGTGCACCTGCGTGAACGATCTTGTTGCCCATGCACAGCAGCAATGGACGAATTCTCTCCAAGTCGGCCGCATCAGCTCCCACCCAAAACATTAGCTTCGCGTCCGCAGCAGGGGCAGCGGAGCCGGTGACAGGTGCGTCCACAAAACGAATCTGCCGCGCCGCCGCAGCGGCAGCCATCTTCTTCGAGAAGGATGGATTCACGGAGCTACAATCGACCCAAAGCGCATTCGGCTTGAGATGATCCAGAAAACCCTTCTTGCCCAACGCCTGGTCTTCCACGGCCGCCGGCTCAGCCAGCATCGTAAACAATACGTCTACCTGCGGGGCGAGTGTGGCTGGTGAATCGGCCAGCGTAGCGCAGGGGCCGAGCAGCGGTTGCGCTTTCTCAGGCGTACGATTGTAGAGCACCAGCGCAAGTCCGTGTTTTTGCAGGTTCTCCGCCATCCGGCTTCCCATGATGCCGAGTCCGATAAATCCAATTTTCATTCGTTTTCCTCCTTTGCTCTATTTCACTGCCGAATAGTCGCCTGAGATAACTTGTTTCAGGCCGCTGTTACCAGGCGCAGGTCTTGAACGTTATTGCCTTCGATCTCCGCGACGTCTTCATCAGTCAGGTGCAGATCGGCCGCGCCGACATTTTGTTCGACTTGTTGCGAGCTGCGCGCGCCAACGATAGCCGCGGTTACTGCAGGATGACGCAGCACCCACGCCACGGCGATCTGTCCCGGTGGGCGGCCATATTTTTGGCCGATCTTTCGTAAGCGCTCGACCAGTGCGAGATTCTTCGACAGCTTCGGCTCGCGAAATTCCGGGTCTCGGTTGCGCCAGTCGCCATCAGGTAACTTGGCAATCCGCCCGCGAGTCATTGCGCCGGTCAATAAACCGGACTGCATCGGTGAATAGACGATCACGCCAATGCTGTGTACGTGGCAGTACGGAAGAACGTCAGCTTCAATTTCGCGGTGGACCAATGAATAGGGAGGCTGAACCGAAGTGATGGGAGCGATCTTTGCCGCTCGACGCATCTGGCCGGCGTCAAAATTCGAAACGCCGATGCACCGGACCTTTCCTTCCTTCTGCAAACGCGCCATTTCTCTCCAGCCTTCTTCAAGATCCTCAGTGG
Source organism: Candidatus Udaeobacter sp. (assembly GCA_036270025.1). Taxonomy (GTDB): domain Bacteria; phylum Verrucomicrobiota; class Verrucomicrobiia; order Chthoniobacterales; family UBA10450; genus Udaeobacter. Next base: position 2,809 of record DATBDI010000300.1, read on the forward strand.
GCCAATGGATTTGATAGAGATCGATCCTGTCGACCTTAAGTCTGCGCAGACTGTTTTCGCATTCGCGACGAATGGAATCGGCTTTTAAACTGCGATGCACGTATCCCTGGTCGTCCCAGAGAAGGCCGCATTTGGTAAAAACGTAAGGCCGCGGTCCGGACCAACTTTTCAGCGCGGCGGCTACAACTTCTTCGGAGTGGCCCATACCGTATACAGCAGCGGTATCGATCCAGTTGACGCCCAACTCCAGTGCGCGATGGATCGCTCCAATAGACGCTTTGTCGTCCTGCTCACCCCACCCAAATTCCCAACCAGAGCCGCCAATAGCCCAGGCGCCAAAGCCGATCGGCGTAATGCAAAGATCTGAGTTGCCCAGTCGCTTAGTGTTCATGTGAGTGTCGGTTGAAAGTTAGCTCGCTTGCGATACACCCAGTGATTGCAGCGTTTGAGCGGTCAACGTTACGGTTACGCTCAGGTTGCCGACTATTTTTTTGGAGACCGGTCAGTCCACCCGCCATCACTGCAGCGGCTCCAATGAAATTGCGACGAGTTAGATTGCTCATAACTAACGATTGATCGCGCGGCCGGTGCCATACAAGAGCGCGTGCGTGGTATTTTCTTCTGACCCAAAAGTAAGAGCCAGCGTTAACTCGTCGGCGTCGCTCGAAAATCTGTCGGATGCTCAATGGCACTTCGGTCGCTGCAGTACGTATCGTGGGCACAATATGAAACCGCACGTCCAAAGGCACCGAGTTGACGCTGGATTGAACAAGTATCTGGCTGAGATTGGCCGGATTCAGCTGCTCAACGCCGACGAAGAGTTCGCACTGGCGACAAAAGTCAGGAATGGAGATAAGGCCGCACGCGATCAGATGATCGGGTCAAACTTGCGGCTGGTCGTAACGATCGCGCAGGATTACTTGAACTTTGGGTTGCCACTCTCGGATTTGATTTCCGAAGGAACGATCGGGTTGACCAAGGCAGTGGAGCGATTCGATCCATGCAAAGGTGCAAAGCTCAGCACTTATGCCGCGTGGTGGATCAAGCAATCGATTAAACTAGCGCTTTCGAACCAGACGAAGACGATCCGTCTGCCTGTTCATTTGCTCGAGAAGATTTCGAAGCTTCGCCGGGTCGCGCTCGAAATGGCGCACGACCTCGGCCGTGAGCCGACCGATAACGAGCTCGCCGAAGCGATCGGCATGCAACCGGAGAGAGTGTCGGAACTTCGAAATGGCTTCGTCCGCCCAATGTCACTTGATGCTGTAGTCACGGAGGATGATTCCGCCGAGTTCGGCGAAATGATAGCAGACGAAGAGGCGCAGACATCATACGAGTGGTTGCGCGATCAGGACATGCAAGTTCAGCTCAAAACAGCGCTGCTGATCCTTGATAATCGAGAGAAGAAGATCGTGTTGGAACGCTTTGGCCTCAATGGCGGGCAACCGAAGACGCTCGAACAGGTGGGGCAAACGATTGGCGTGACCCGCGAGCGCATACGACAGCTTCAGGCACGCGCCTTATCGAAGTTGCGGCGCGCACTCACAAAAGACAGTAGCTCCGCGCCCGCCGGACTCGCGCTTGCCGCGGAGGCGGCATAGCGATGTGGATCATTCGTTTAGCCCTCAAAAGGCCGTACACGTTCGTTGTAGCAGCGTTGTTGCTGCTGCTGATCACGCCGTTTGTCCTGATGCGGACACCGACCGACGTCTTGCCCTCGATTAATATTCCGGTGGTCAGCATTATCTGGAACTTCAACGGCCTGAGCGCCCATGACATTGAGCAGCGCATGGTTTACACCGAAGAACGCGTGTTGACGACCACGGTCAACGATATCCAGCACATCGAATCCAATTCCTATGACGGCATCGGTATTATCAAAGTGTTTTTTCAGCCGGGTGTTACGATTTCCACAGCCGTCGCCCAAATCACTGCTGTTTCGCAGACGATCTTGCGGCAGCTGCCACCCGGGACGACGCCGCCTTTAATCATTCAGTACAGCGCATCCGACGTCCCTGTTCTTCAATATGGCGTCGGCGGCGACGGCATTTCCGAACAACAGGCAGCCGACATTGCGCTCAATCAGCTGCGGGTCGGCTTGATCACCGTGCCAGGGATTGCGATTCCTTATCCTTACGGCGGCAAAACACGGCTCGTCTCGATTGATCTCGACCTCAGAAAGCTTCAGGAAAAGAACCTGACGCAAACCGATGTCGTCAATGCGGTCAACGCCCAAGCGCTGGTCTTCCCCAGCGGCACGGCGAAACTCGGCCCGACGCAATATCCGATCGACGTTAACACCTTTCCGCTGCGCATCGATACACTCAACGATCTACCGATCAAAACCGTCGATGGCACAACTATTCGCGTCAGCGACGTGGCCCAGGTGCGTGACGGCAACGATCCTCAAACGAATATTGTCAGGCAGGATGGCGTTCGCAGCGTGCTGATGGTCCTTCTGAAAAACGGCAGCGCTTCCACGCTCAGCGTGGTGCAAGGGGCGAAGCAGGCCATGGCTAACGTACTGAAGACGGTCAACAGCGCTGTGCGTGTGAAAGAATTTTCGGATCAATCAGTCTTTGTTCGCGCTGCAATTAGCGGCGTCGTCAGAGAAGGAGTGATCGCCGGAGCGCTGACTGCTTTAATG
>DATBDI010000301.1:0-2329 GCA_036270025.1 Candidatus Udaeobacter sp.
TAGGGCTCCGCTTTGCGAATTCGACTTTCGAGATAACGACGATATGTCTCGTTCAACAAACTCGGATCGTTCACGAAGAGAACAAACTCGGGCGGTACAAGGGCATTATGCCGCTCGGCGGCGGCTGCGTTTTTTTCCCGCGCCTCTTTGCCGGCTCGAAAGCCGCCGCTCTTCGTTTGGGTAGCGTAAAGAAGCTTAAGCCGGCGGCCTTTTACCATTGGAGGTGGATTCGCTTCAAATGCCTGGCGCAGCAATCGGTTCAGGACGCCCGTGCCAATTCGCTGTCGCGCAGCGCGTTCGATCTTTTCAATAGACGCAAAAATGTTGTCGACGTTTTCCCCAGTCAGCGCGGACGTGATCAACACCGGTGCGTATTCGAGGAAGAAAAGTTGCGCACGCGCTTCCTCAATAGCTTGTCTCGCTGCCCGCCTCTCGCCGTGCCTGGGCTTGACCTGGTCCCATTTATTCAAGATGACCATCGCCGGTTTGCGCGCTTTTTGAATCAGTCCGGCGATTCGTTTGTCCTGCGCGGTCACGCCCATCGTCACGTCGACAATGAGGACACACAGATCCGCGCGGCGAATGCTTCGCTCGGAGCGCATCACGCTGAACACCTCGACGGAAGTCGATTGTTTCCCACGTCGGCGAATTCCGGCGGTATCGATGAACACGAACCTTTGCCCATCGTGCTCGTAAACGATGTCAACGGCATCACGCGTGGTGCCAGGTAGTTCGCTGACAATCGCGCGCTCGCTGCGCACGATGGAATTGATTAGCGAGGACTTGCCGACATTTGGCCGGCCGATGACGGCGATCGCAATCTGTTTTTCGATGTGTCGCGCTGAACGGTCGATCGTAGATGCGGGAAGTCGCTGTTCGATTACGTCTGTTAAATCAGAAATTCCGCGATCATGTTCTGCACTGATTGCGACGCTCGCTTCGAAGCCCAACGAATCAAAGTCCATAGCCAGCGACTCATGCTTTTCGTTATCGATCTTGTTAATCACAAGCACGACCGGCTTTTGTGATTTGCGCAGCATTCCAGCGAGTTCTTTGTCGATCGGCGATAAGCCTTCCTTGGCATCGACAACGAAAAGCAGAAGATCACTTTCGCGCAGCGCTTCTTCCGCGGCGCGACGTACCTGCACGCCGAGTTCACGTTCGCCCATGCCGAAAATTCCGCCGGTGTCCCATAGCGTGAACGGACGCGTGCTGCGCCTGCAAATTGCGGACATGCGGTCGCGTGTAATTCCCGGCTGATCGTGAACGATCGCCAGCTTTCGGCCTGCGAGCCGATTGAACAGCGCAGATTTGCCTACGTTTGGCCGGCCGACGATTGCGACATTCGGCAGTGCATTAATGTCACTCACTACACGGGTCCGCACCTAGAATTTTGTGGGATGTGCGTGGCCTGCGGCCTGCAGTTGCCGCACGCCGTCGGTCACGTAAATAACTCCTGATACCGCGGTGAAAACGCCCGCTGCGATGACAATATAGTAGAGCGGAATTAGCCGCAGCTGCAGCATGACCCAGCCGATCGCGACCATCTGCAGGACAGTCGCGACTTTTCCGGTCCAGCTGGGTTTCACGTGCACTTTGCCGATGAGTAGATACAACACCAGCGCGCCGACGAACAGAATTGCGTCGCGCGAAATCACAAGAACAGGAAACCACGTTGGGAAGCTGCCGTAATCCGGATCGTTCTCGCTCCAGTTGCTGATGCTCAGGGTGATGATGCCGCTAAGCAGCAATCCCTTGTCCGCAATCGGATCAAGGACGCCTCCAAGTGAGCTTCGCTGGTTGTAATGTCGTGCGACGTAGCCATCGAGGCCGTCACTCAATGAGGCGATCAGAAAAATAGCTATCGCAACAAAGCGCTCCCATTCTGCCGGTGCGCCGCGCTGAATGCTTTGGCCATAATAAATCGCCATCGTCACGAAAGCCGGAATCATCAAAATCCTGACAATGGTGATTTTGTTGGCTGTCGTCATGATGCACGGAGCACAAGAATTGTAGGGCGTTTGATTCGTTCGCGCCAGCGAGCTCACCCTTCGGGCTTCCCGTCTATGCCGCTCGGCGCCCGCCGGCTCCATTCTATGAAACGCCAATCCTTTGGTCAGCATCTGACATAGACGCCCTACATCGGTTTACGCTGTCACCCTGCTTGTAACGAGCTAGACAGTGCGTCCACCCTCACCTCAATCCTCTCCCTGCCAGGGAGAGGCGGACGCGTCAGCGCCGGGTGAGGGTCCGTCGTTCCCCAGCAGTGAGCGGCCGTAAGAATCGACCGTACTAAGGCTAGGAAGGACGCGCAGTGCTTGGATGTGGT
>DATBDI010000302.1:0-6968 GCA_036270025.1 Candidatus Udaeobacter sp.
AAATAGCGCGGCTATCCTCGGCGTCTGAGACGAACAGCCTGATGGGACGTTCACAAGGGGGAGGGCGACGTTGCACGTGACGCATCGCAGCATCTCGCAGTGTTGGCGCGTAGCAATTGTCGCAGGGATGATCGCCCTCCCGTGCGACGTCAAGTCGGCTGATGCCCCGCCGTTACGGGTCCCCGAACAAATGAATGCCAGCGAGATTGAGCTCGCACTGCAAAAGCTCAACGTGCTTGGTCGCGTTCTTTACATCGCCGCTCACCCCGATGATGAGAACACGAATCTCATGGCCTTCTGGGCGAACGGCTCACTTTACGATGCCGCTTATCTTTCCATTACGCGCGGGGATGGCGGTCAAAACATCATCGGTCCGGAACTGCGCGAGCGCCTCGGCGTGATCCGAACAGAGGAATTACTGGCAGCGCGACGCGTCGACCACGCCCAGCAGTTCTTTTCACGTGCAATCGATTTCGGTTTTTCCAAGACGGCTGAAGAAAGCATGCGCATCTGGGATCACGACAAAATTCTTTCCGATGTCGTCTGGGTCATCCGGAAGTTTCGACCCGATGTAATTGTGACGCGCTTCAGTCCGGAGGATCAACTGACGCATGGCCATCACACGGCGTCGGCGATTCTGGCGCGCGAAGCATTCGCAGCCGCCGCTGACCCGAATCGTTTCCCGAAGCAACTCGCTTACGTGAAACCCTGGCAAGCGACGCGACTGATTTGGAATACGTCTCCTTTTTTCTTCACGAACCGCAAGCTTCCGTTCGACCCGACGGGTCTGACCGTTTTGGAAGCGGGTGGTTACAATCCGCTTCTCGGCAAAGCGTACACGGAAATCGCCGCGGCCAGTATCAGTATGCACAAGAGCCAGGGCGTCGGCGGCCTGCCGCGACGGGGAGTGCGAAAGGAATATTTCAAACTGCTGGACGGTCGCCCAATGACCAACTCGATCTTCGACGGCGTCGATACGAGCTGGTCGCGCGTCCCGAATTCGCAACCCGTTGCCGCAGACATCCGTCAGATCATGTCGACGTTCAATCCCGCCGATCCAGCCGCATCTATGCCTGGGCTATTGAAACTGCGTGGGGCGATGAGTGAAATTCACGATGACTCCTGGATCCCAGAGAAGAAAGCGGAATTGGACGAGATCATCGCGGCATGTCTCGGCTTGCACGTCGAAGCGTCGACGGCCAAGGAAGCTGTCACGCCAGGCCAGACGGCGAGCATTACGCTGGAAGCAATCAATCGCTCCAATCTTTCAGTCACGCTTCAGGAAGTACGATTTCCAAACTCCGGCGGCTCGATGAAAATTGATACTGCGCTTCCATCGAATGAACTCGTTAAGAAGGATCTGTCGTCCAAGATCCCCGAGAACACGCCGTATTCTCAGCCGTACTGGCTGCGTAAGCCTGGAACGCTCGGCGCGTTCGCCGTGGATGATCAAAGACTTATCGGTCTGCCTGAGAATCCGCCTGCGCTCCCCGTCGAGATCGTTCTGCAAGTAAACGGACAGGAACTGCGCTACATCGTGGACACGAAGTACCGCACGGTTGATGCGGTTGCGGGCGAGCTGCCACGGCCATTGGTGATTGCGCCGCCTGTTTTTGCAAACCTCGCGAACAACGCGTTGGTGTTCCCGACGAATCAACCAAAACCTGTTTCAGTCCACATCACTGCGGCCACCGGCCCTTTGACAGGAGAAGTTAAGCTCAAAGTGCCACAGGGCTGGGAAGTCTCTCCAGTTTCTTTCCCGATCGATTTGAAGGCAGCCGATGCCGAGACGACGGCCACTTTTTCGGTCAAGCCACCAGACCAAAATAGCGAAGGCACCTTGCAAGCCATCGTCTCGACCAATGGCCGCGACTATTCGTTCGAGCGGGTGCGCATCTCGCATCCCCACATCGGAGTGCAGACACTGATGCCGCCGGCCGAAGTCAAAATTGTTCGAGCTGACATCCGCAAGAAAGGCGAGCGCATCGGTTACATTCCCGGTGCCGGCGATGATATTCCCGAAAGCCTGAGACAAATCGGGTATTCAGTGAAGATTTTGAGCGAACCTGACATCACAGCGAAAAACCTGGCGCAGTTCTCAGCCGTCGTTCTCGGGATCCGCGCCTACAACACTCAAGACCGAATTTCCAACTGGTTGCCTGAGCTTTTCGCCTATGTCAAAGATGGCGGAGTGGCTATCGCGCAGTACAACACCCTCGCCGATCTAAAGACCAACGAACTGGGGCCATATCCTCTGGAGATTTCACGTGACCGCGTCACCGACGAGAATGCGGCGGTGCGTTTTCTGGCGCCGGATCATCCGCTCATGACCACGCCAAACAAGATCACGTCGAAGGATTTCGAAGCCTGGGTTCAGGAGCGCGGGCTTTACTTTCCCGACAAATGGGATGCTGCCTGGGTGCCGATCCTTTCGTGCAACGATCCAAAGGAAAAGCCACTCGATGGTGGTCTGCTGGTCGCGAAGTCAGGCAAGGGCTTTTTTATCTACACGAGTTATTCCTGGTTTCGGCAACTGCCGGCGGGCGTCCCGGGAGCATATCGGTTATTCGCCAACATGTTGTCATTGGGAAAATGAACACCGGCGATCAAAAGGCGGACACCACTGGTTGGCGTAAAGCGTACGGTCTCGCGCTCTCGATTTTTGCAGTGGAGATAGTGCTCCTGTACCTCTTTACTCTCCGGTTCTCGTGAACCGGCTGGATTATCTTGTTCTCATCGCCACGATTCTGGCGATCCCACTGTACGGTCTGTGGCGAACGCGTGGCAGCGCCTCGTTAGGCCAATACCTCAAGGGCGACGCAAGTATTCGCTGGGCGACGATCGGGCTGTCAGTCCTTGCGACGCAGGCGGGGCCTATCACGTTCCTTTCCATGCCGGGCCAGGCGTACGAGAGCGGGATCGGTTTTATCCAGAATTATTTTGGGCAACCGCTGGCGCTGATCGTCGTCTGCGCAGTCTTCGTTCCGATCTATCAGCGGCTGAAGGTTTACACAGCCTATCAATATCTCGGCAAGCGATTTGACCGAAAGACGCAGCTACTCGGCGCATTTCTTTTCCTCGTGCAACGAGGCATTGCTGGTGGAATCACGATCTACGCGCCGGCCATTGTTCTCTCGGCCCTGCTCGGGTGGCGCTTGAACCTGACGATCTGGCTCGCCGGAGGGCTCGTTATTATCTACACGGTCGTCGGCGGTACCAAGATTGTCAGCATCACCCAACGTTATCAGATGATCGTCATTATGGTCGGGATGGCGATTGCATTTGCAGTCGCGGTTTACCGGTTGTCGCCCGATCTATCTTTCCAAAGCACGCTGTCGGTCGCAGGCAAAATGGGCAAACTCGAGGCGGTTAATTTCTCCGTCGATCCGCACAAGCGCTATACATTTTGGTCGGGCCTGATCGGAGGCTTTTTTCTCGCGCTGTCGTATTTCGGAGCGGACCAATCGCAGGTGCAACGATATCTCGCGGGCGGCTCGCTTAAGGAAAGTCGTCTCGGATTGCTCTTCAACGCGGTGGTGAAAGTGCCCATGCAATTCTTCATACTGCTGCTCGGCGCGATCGTGTTCATATTCTATCAATTCGAAAAACCACCGGTTTATTTCAATCAACCGGCGTACGAACGCGCGGCGGAAAGCGGCTATGCGCCGCAACTAGCTGCGTTGCGAACGCAATTCGATGATGTTTTCACGCAAAAACGCGCTGCTATTCGCGACGTTGCCTCGGCGTCGCCGGATCAGCGCGATGTGGCTATGGGGAGACTGCATGAACTCGAGGCAGAGGCGCGTGACGTGCGCGATCGAACCAAGGCAGTTCTCGTGCAAGCCGGTGTAGATCCAAAGAGCAAGGAATCGGATTACGTATTCATTACCTTTATTCTTCAACAGATGCCGCATGGGATTGTCGGATTACTCATCGCAGTAATCTTGTGCGCAACCATGTCGGCGACGGCAGCAACTCTGAACGCTCTCGGCACCACCACAGCGGTCGATTTTTATCGGCCATTGATTCGCCCCAACGCGAGCGACCATCATTACGTCGTCGCGGCGAAGGCTCTCACAGCGGCCTGGGGCTTCTTCGCCATCGCAGTCGCGTCGTTTGCCAGTTTGGTCGAAAACCTGATCGAAGCGGGCAACATTCTCGGCTCCGTGTTCTACGGCAGTATCCTCGGCCTGTTTCTCGCAGCTTTCTTCATTCGTCGAGTTAGAGGGTCCGCCGTGTTTTTCGCAGGGGTCATTGCCCAGGCACTTGTTTTCATCCTGTTCGCCACGACGAATATCGGTTACCTGTGGTACAATTTCATTGGATGCGCCGCCGTACTGATCCTGGCGCCGCTTCTGCAGCAAACTACATTTCGCAACACTGAAGCTCCTGCCGGGGTATGAAGGTTCATTGGAGCGATGCATCACCCGATTATCTGTTTCGGCCAGCAACCGTGCGGATTTTTTCCCAAGCGATTTTTAGTCGCTAAGATCCTGACGGCCAGGCGGCTTCAAAAAGAGATCGCCGGAGAAATCGTCTTCTTCTTTCACGACAGTGATCATGACCCGCGCGAGACGGTTGCAATCTTGCGAGAGCAACACAGCAACATGGAAGTAGCTCTAAATTTTCAGTTCGAGAATCGAATCCAAAAGCAGTTTTCGCCCCTGTACGCCAAACGTGTCCTTCCGGAGTGGCACGAGAAAACTGCGCGCCAACTTCCAAATTACGTCCCGCAGACTTTGGTCGCACACTTCAAGGAGACGAGAAGTTCGAATGTCGCCGAGTTCTGTCTCGAGATGTACGCGCGAATGGGCCTTCTGGAAGATGTGCGGGTGGAGAGATCGAGTGCGCGGCAGTTCAGAGCGCGTGCCGTGGCGGTCTCAGATTATTTCGTCGATCAACCGTACGAAGGAGAAATCGTTCGGGCACGGTATCGCGATGGGAAATTCCTGCTTCACAAAGGCGGCGATCGGTTCCTGGAAATTCCCGGAGGCGAATTCGGGCCGGAGCAAATTAGCCCGACGCGCGACACGCGCTTTCGTTGGATGCAATCGGTGATTGGCTGCACTCATTATGTCGCTGGTGCGAGCGAGCAGCAGTACATCAACAAGGCGGATGCTCCCAAGGTGCAATTCATCAAGCGCGATGAAATTTCCGACTTCAACAAAGCTTACACGGGACAGGAATGAAATCAGTGCCGCTTAAAATTGGGATTGCGTGTTTTCCGCTAATCGGCGGCAGCGGGATTTTGGCAACCGCCCTCGGGTCAGAGTTGGCCCGGCGCGGCCATGAAGTTTACTTCTTCAGTTACGCTCAGCCGGTGCGGCTGGACCTGCCGCAGGACAACCTCCATTTCCATCGAGTCGAAGTTGCGCATAACCCTTTGTTTCCCTGTCCCGACTACACGCTGCCACTGGCAGTGAAGATGGCGGAGGTGGCGAGTACCCAAGCGCTCGATCTTTTTCATGTTCATTATGCGGTGCCGCACGCACTCGCTGCGTGTCTGGCCGCGCAAATCGTTGGCCCGTCAGCTCCGCAGATTGTCACGACCTTACATGGAAGCGACATGACTTTGCTGGGGCAGGACCCCGATTACCGGAGCGCAATCGAACATGCGCTCGTGCATTCCGATGCGGTCACCACAGTTTCAGAGAGTCTTCGGAATCAAACCCAGGAAATGTTTCATTTGAAACGACCGATCGAAGTAATTCCAAATTTCTTCACTCCAAATAATCCAAAAAGAAACCGCGAAGAAGTTCGACAGGAACTTGGGCTGACGGACGAATTTCTTGTGCTGCACATGTCGAATTTGCGACCCGTCAAACGCATCGATCTGCTATTGCGCACGATTGCCATGTCGAAGAACCGGGCGCGTCTTCGATTGTTCATTCTGGCAGGCGGCCCTTTTGATCCCTACAAGCCACTGCTCGACGAACTCGGACTTCGCGATTCTGTCATAGTCCGCCAAAACACCGCTGTGGTGGACGAGTATTTGGCCGCGTCGGATGCGGGACTCTACACATCCGAATACGAAAGCTTCGGCCTGAGTATTCTTGAAACGGTGCTTTACGGGAAACCTGTCGTCGCCTTCCGCGTCGGTGGCATTCCTGAAGTCGTCGGCAATTCTTATCCGCTATCTCCTTTCGGCGACGTGACTGCGGCCGCTGCTGCACTGGATGCGTTTATCGAATCGCCGAATCTTGCGCGAGAAGTAGCTGAACGCAGTCGCAAGCGCGCGATAGCGAAGTTCTCAGCAGATCGCATTGTTCCTCAATACGAAACGCTGTATCGCCGTGTGATTGCTGACCGACGCGCTACGATCTGATGTCCAGCTTGTGATTACGCGTTTCAGTATGAGTGGGTCTGCTTGGCAGATCGTGTTCACATCGAAATTCTCTCGTTAAAAGAACCCACGGAGGAACGCTGCCGCTTGATCCGAGATGCCGACGATCTTGTTCGTGGCCTGACGATAGAACTTGAAGTTGAGCTCGGTCTCAGGCCGGCCGTCGTTCCAGTTGGAAAAGCGTTTGAGCTCGCTTCGCCCGACGCGCCGCTTGGCCAGCGCCGTTCGTCTGATGGTGATGCTCACGCGCGGCGTTTGCCGGGCGATCCCGCGTTTCTTTGGAATCGCTTTGGCGGAGGTGACGACGCCAGTGGCGATGAGACCCGGCCCGCCTTCGTTCTCGCTCGCGAAGACGAAGATCGTATCGCCTTTGGCGATGTGCTTGCCGCCATACATCGTCTTTTGCGCGGTGAACGCGAACGTCTTCGCCCGCGGATCGCAAACCTCGGCTTTGATCGCGAACGCCATGCCTCTCCTCCCCCGCCTCAAACGGGACTGCGGTGCCGGGCTCGCGTCATGGCACGTCTCCCGGGAGCGAAGGGCGTGTCGCGAGCACGCGGCTTCCAACCGAGATGGCGAGCGCGACGACGATCAGCATAGCCGCGACTGCGAACGTCGTCCGAAT
>DATBDI010000303.1:0-2900 GCA_036270025.1 Candidatus Udaeobacter sp.
CACTCCCCGAACGCAAAAGGTAACTTCTGCTTTGATCGCGTGATTGCGCTCGATCGTTCTCGTTGTGTGCTTGATTTGCGCCTCAAAAGGTAATATGCATATGGCAGATGTCGCGATCGACCGATGCGCAGAAGGCGGAACGTCTAAATGCGGCTCACAGGTTGCTCGCGCGCGGGCAGAGCGTGGGGGAAGCTGCCTTGTCGTTGTCGCGCCAGTTCGGAATGTCGCGCCGTCAGGCCTACCGATACATCGAAGAGGCCCAGTTGATCGGCCGACCGGTGCCGGTTGTCGAGGCGGCGACGGCAGTGACGTTCAAGCTGCCGCCCAGCCTGGTGGACGCGGTCCGGGCGCGAGCGGCGGCCGAAGGAACGACGATCAGCGACATGGTGAGCCGAGCGCTGCGCGCGTTTCTCGGCGAAGCCGCCGGCAATGGCTGAACGGCGCGGCCGTGATCGCAGTGTCCAATTCGAGCACGCGTTTGACCGTCTCCTCGCTGTCAAGCTGGAGCAGGTCTACGGGATCCTGGTTCCAGAATGGGTTCGTGCCATTGGCGTCGATCAGAGCGTGAGGGGGAAGCGCGATGCAGACTGCCGCGATCTACGCCAGAGTATCTTCCGACCAGCAGAAGGAGAAGAACACGATCGCCAGTCAGACGGCGGCGCTGATCGACTTCGCACGCGAGCAGGGCTACAGCGTACCCGATGACTGGGTGATCGAGGACGAAGGCTTTAGTGGCGCCAGTCTTTTGCGGCCAGGGCTGGAGCGACTGCGCGATCTCGCTGCCGAGGGTCACATTCAGGCGGTTCTGATTCATTCACCCGACCGCTTGAGCAGAAAATATGCCTATCAAGTCCTCCTGACCGAAGAGTTTGCCCGTCACGGAGTCGAGACGATCTTTCTGAAAGCGCCGCATTCCGACACGCCCGAAGATCAACTGATGGTGCAGTTCCAGGGAATGATCGCCGAATACGAACGGGCGCAGATTCTCGAACGGTCCCGCCGCGGCAAGCGCCATCGCGCCAAGGCCGGGGAAGTCTCGGTTCTGGGTGGTGCGCCCTATGGCTACCGCTACATCCGCAAGACCAGCGAGGCACCGGCACGCTACCAGATCGATGCCGCCGAAGCCGAAGTCGTGCGGCTGGTCTACGACAAGTATACGGCGGGCGGCCTGAGCATCGGCGCGATTGCCCGGCTGCTACGCGGGATGGGGGTCCCCACCCGTCGGCGGGTTCGCTGGGAACGATCGGTCGTCTGGGCGATCCTGCGCAACCCGGCCTATAAGGGAACGGCCTGCTTTAACAAGACGCAGACCGGCCCGAGGCAAAAGCTGACAAAGCCGTTCCGCTTGTCCGGGCGGGCGGTCCATGGGGACAAGAGTAGCAGCCACGAACGGCCCCGTGACCAATGGATCGAGATACCGGTCCCGGCGATTGTCAGCGAAGAGAGCTTCGCTCTGGCAGCGGAGCGGCTGGCTGACAACAGGCGCTTCGCACCCCGCCGGACCATCGAGCCCAGCATCGTCCAAGGATTGGTATCCTGCCGCAAATGCGGCTATGCGCTGTCGCGGACGTCGGCTCGTACCTCCGCGCGCAAAATCCATTACTATCGCTGCCTCGGCTCCGACGCTTGGCGCCATCTCGGCGGGCCGGTGTGCGACAGCCGGCCGATCCGTCAAGATCTGCTCGACCAGATCGTGTGGCAGGAAGTTATTCACCTGATTGAAGACCCAACGCTCATCCAGGCCGAACTCGATCGGCGCCTTGACGCAGCCCGCGCCGCGGAACCGACAAAGCGGAGGCAAGAAGCCCTCGAACGCGAGCTGACCCGGATCAGGAAAAGCATGGAACGGTTGCTGACGGCCTACCAGGAAGATCTCCTGTCCCTCGATGAACTGCGCCGTCGGATGCCGGAACTGCGCGCCCGCGAGGACTCTATGCGGGCTGAACGTCAGGCGATCCTCGATCAGGCCGCCGACCGTATGTCGTTCCTCCGGCTGGCCGAAACCCTGACCGCGTTCCTCCAGCGGCTTCGCCAGTCGGCGGAAACGCTGGAAATCGCTGAGCGGCAGAAAGTCGTCCGTCTGCTGGTCAAGGAAGTCTTGGTCGACAATGACACCATCACGATCCGACACTCGATCCCGGCCCAAGCACCGACGCCACCCGTCGGAGGCGCGCCGCTACGGTCAAACGGCAAACTGCCAGTGCGCGATGAAAGTTACCTTTTACGTTCGGGGAGTACTCACCGAGCCCTGCCCCGTCCCCTGGTCACTGACGCTCACGACTCCCTCTTCGAGGATACCCGCCCGGAGCCATTTTCGGACTAGCCGGATGATGCGTCGGGCGCCGATCCGATGTTCGAGAAACCGGATCAGCCAATCTTGGCTGACCGTGGGTGTGTTGGAGAACGGGGTCCGCACCCCGGCGAGGATGGGCACCCCGCAGGGGGCGGTCATCACTCCCCGAACGCAAAAGGTAACTTTCACCGTGCACCCGCAGTTTGCCGGTTGACGGCGGCGCGTTGCCGGCGGGCGGCGTTGGTTGGGCGGGCATCGAGTGCCGGATCGTGATGGTGTCATTGTCGACCAAGACTTCCTTTACCAGGAGGCGGACGACTTTCTGCCGCTCAGCGATTTCCAGCGTTTCCGCCGACTGGCGTAACCGCTGGAGGAAGGCGGTCAGGGTTTCGGCCAGGCGGAGGAACGATATTTGGTCGGCGGCCTGATCGAAGATCGCCTGCCGTTCCGCCTGCATGGACTGCTTGCGGGCGCGCAGTTCGGGCATCCGACGGCGCAGTTCGTCGAGGGACAGGAGATCTTCCTGGTAGGCCGTAAGCAACCGTTCCATGCTTTTCCTGATCCGTGTCAGCTCGCGCTCGAGGGCTTCTTGCCTTCGCTTTGTCGG
>DATBDI010000304.1:0-7552 GCA_036270025.1 Candidatus Udaeobacter sp.
AATTGTCGTTTCGCGGGCACCACTTCCAAGCGGCCCGGCACTTGCGGCGACTTGGCAAGACTAAACACTGCGGTTCGCAAACTGATTCCCAAAGCAGTGGCCGCAGCGAGCGCTGCCACGGAGTTTGTCACGTTGAACCGGCCAATCAATGGCAGTCGCACCAGGTAGCTCTTGCCATGGGCGTCCAGCTGATATGAGGTCCCGGTAAACTCGGCGCGATAGTTCGACGCGCGAAAGTCTGCGCGGCTGCCCATTCCGTAAGTGACGACTGCGATGCGTTTGTCGATCTTGCCGAGCAGTTGTTGTCCGTAACGGTCATCGATATTCACAATCGCAACCGGCTTGCGCTTTCCTTGCTGATCCACGAGCGCTCTGAACAGCTTCATTTTTGCATGGAAGTAATTTTCCATCGTCCCGTGAAAATCGAGGTGGTCCTGCGTGAGATTTGTGAACACAGCGACGTTCCACTCGAGACCGCGCGTGCGATCCTGCGCAAGCGCATGCGATGAAACTTCCATTGTCGCTGCCTTGCAACCGGCATTCGCGATCTGCGCCAGCAGTTCCTGTAGATCGAGTGACTCCGGCGTTGTACGGATTGCCGGCAACAGACGCTGACCGATTTCGTACCGGACTGTCCCAATCAATCCGCACGGCAAACCGGCGCTTTCACAGATGTGCTTGATGAGAAAGGTCGTCGTCGTTTTGCCATTCGTGCCGGTGACGGCCGCCAGTTTTAATTTCCGCGCCGGGTGGCCGTAGAAGGTCGCGGCAAAATCCGCAAGCGCAGTGCGCGTGTTCTCAACGACGAGACAGGTAACGCGTGGATCTTGTTCCCCGCGTTCGGCAACGATCACCGAGGCGCCTTTGTCGATTGCCTGACCTATGAATTGGTGGCCATCGGTTTTCTCGCCCCGCAGCGCCACGAACATGGTGTGCCTTTGCACTCGCCGCGAGTCATACGCGATGTTTTCCACCTGGCGATCAAGTGGGCCGACGACCTGGCGAATTGGAGTTGCGTCGAGAAGAGTCTTGAGCTGCATGAGGTTTTAATATCGCCGCCACAGGACGGATGCGCAGCGGCGAACTCGGGCACGGCTTTCAATTCCGCGAAGCATTAGTTAAGGCGATTCGTTCTGCCGGCGCGGTCTTGCGGACTCGCTCTGCCGGCGTTGATTTTTCGACTCGCTGTACGGGAATCGCTTTGCGAATCTCCTCATGCGGCTCAAGATCGAGGTAGCGGGCTGCCCTCTCCGCCACCCGGGAAAAGATCGGGCCTGCAACGAGCCCGCCATAATTCAATTCCGGTTTGCTCGTGTGGGCATCGTCGAGCACGACCAGGCCGACAAATTCTGGATGATCAGCAGGCAGGTAGCCCGCGAAAGAAACGACGTACTTGCCATGTTCGTATCCGCCGCGAGGATCGACCTTCTGCGCGGTTCCGGTTTTTCCAGCAATCACAAATCCCGGCACGGCCGCGGCGGCGGCGGTTCCGCTATCGCTCACGACTCCGCGGAGTGCGTCACCGATTTCTCTGGCGGTCTCAGATGAAATGACCTGACGCAGGACGGTGGGTGAGAGCGAGCTAATCGTTTTTCCTTCGGGTGTGGTAATCGATTTTACGATACGCGGCATGATCAGCTTGCCGCCGTTGGCAATCGTGGCCATCGCCAGCGTCATTTGCAGCGGCGTCACACCGATCTCGTGGCCCATTGGAATACGCGTGATGGAAATTTTGCTCCAGGATCGCGGAGGCCGGAGCAGTCCATTGATTTCACCGGGCAGCTCAATTCCGGTGCGCTCGCCAAATCCGAAACGTCGAATGTATTCGTAGAACTTCTGATCGCCGACAGTCAGTGCGAGCTTGGCCGCTCCAATGTTGCTCGATTTCACGAGAACCTCGCGCACGCTCAGGTAAGAAAATGAGCGATGGTCGTGCAGTGCTGTGCCGCCGAAATTCCAAAGCCCATTCTCACAAAAGACCGACGAATCAGGCCGCACTTTGCGTTCATTCAGCGCGGCGGCGGCGGCAACAATCTTGAATGTTGAACCCGGTTCCATCATGTCGATGACGGCGCGGTTTTTCATTTGCTCCGGTTTCGCCTCGGATCGGAGATTCAGGTCGAAATTGGGCCGATTGGCCATGGCCATAATTTCGCCCGTCTGCGGCCGCATCAGAATAATCGTCGCCTTTTGGGGCGAATACTGCTGCATCGCGGCGTCGATTTCATTCTCAACAATGTTCTGCAAGCCGAGATCGACCGTCAGGTGGACCTGGTATCCGTGGCGCGGTGCACGCTCCTGCCCGCGGTACGGAACTATTTCCTGGCCGGCACGGTTGTGTTCGATGAAACGATAGCCGTCCTGGCCGTGCAGATATTCCTCCATCGAAGCTTCCACACCCTGGATGCCATGGTGATCAAAATCGGTGAAGCCGATCACGTGACAGAGCATCGATCCGTTTGGGTAGATGCGGGTGGCGTCATCCTCGAAGTAGATTCCGCGCAAATTGTTCGCGCGAAGTTTTTCCCGGAGCGCGTTTGCAGTGGCAGCAGGCACTTCCCGCTTGATCACGACATAACGCCGCCCGCTGTTTAATTTTTCTCCGAGTTGCTCCGACGGCAGCCTGAGCTCTCTGCTTACCAGCTTGATTATCGCATCGACGTCGTTCAGATGCGTGGCGTCAGCCACCACCGTCTCCACGGGAACGTTGTGCGCGAGAACTTCATTGTTCGCGTCGAGGATGCTGCCGCGCTCTGCGTGAATAATCTGCTTGTAAACATGTTTCTCAGCAGCAAGGCCGGCGTACTCGTCGTGCTTGATCGCCTGCAAATAAATCAAGCGAAACGAAAAAATGCTGAACAGGGTGATCAAAACAACGCAAACCAAAACGCAACGGGCTCGGCTGTTTGGATTCATCTTGTGGTAGAGGGATTGGCAACTGGTTGAATCGCGTCTTCGTCAGTTGATCGGGCAGGAATCGTCAGCCGAACGATGTTTGCCTCCGAAATCGGGATCATCGTCAGATAGCCTTCTTTCAGCCTGCGCTGCAGAGCCGAGCGCGACGTCAAAGCTGCGATCTGCCCACTGGCTATGTCGTTTTGCGTGCGCAGACTGACGAGCTCATTCTCGATTGCCTTTCTACGCTCGCCGAGATGATACAGTTGCAGGGTCAAATAGACATAGCTCAACCCGGCCACAGCCAGAAACGCGGTCATCACAATCCATCGCGCAAGCGAGGCCGCGTTCACCGCATTACAGTTTCTTCGACGCGAACGGTTCATTTAATTTTTTGCGCCACTCGCAATTTCGCGCTCCGCGATCGAGGATTTGCGCGCTGTTCTTCCTCGCTCGGCTCGACCGGCTTCGCCGTGATCAATTGAAGGTCGTAATCAGGATTGCGCTTCGGCTCCGGCCACTCCGGCCTATCGAGCCATTCGCGGCTGCGATCGCGAAAAAAGTTCTTCACGATCCGGTCCTCCAAAGAGTGAAATGTGATCACGGCAATGCGCCCGCCCGGTGCAAGCCGCGCAGTCAAAACACGCAACCCTTCTTCGAGCGCGCCCAGCTCGTCGTTCACTTCCATCCGCAGCGCTTGAAACACCTGAGTAGCTGGATGCTGACGCCCGTGCCGTCCGATCAACTTCTCGATGGCTCGGGCCAGCGGCAGAGTTTCGCGAAATGGCGAACTCTTGCGCATTTTTAGGATGAAACTTGCGATCCGGCGCGCAGCGGGTTCTTCACCCAATTCACGAAACAGGCGGGTCAATTCCTCTTCGCCGTATTCATTTACAATCTGCGCAGCGGTGAGCCACGTTCGCGGATCCATGCGCATGTCGAGGGGACCATTTCGCACGAGACTAAAACCACGTTGCGCATTTTCGAGTTGGCGCGAAGAAACTCCGAGATCAAGAAGGACGCCGTTGATGACGCGAATCTCAAGCTCGTCAAGAACGCTGCCGGCATGCCGGAAGTTTGCGTGGCGCACAATCAGGCGTCGCCCGAAACGTTCCAGGCGTTTGGTTACGTGCTGGATGGCATCAGGATCCTGATCTAACGCCACCACGTCGGCATCATTTTCCAAAAGCGCTTCGGTGTGGCCCCCGCCCCCAGATGTGCCGTCCACGATCAGGAAGTCCAGTTTCGGTTCGAGCAACTGCAGCACTTCTCGCTGCAACACCGGCCGGTGATAGACAAAATCTTCCGTTGGATTGGGCTCGTCCTCAGGCGCCAGCGGATCAATAGCGAACCACGCGGGTAGCGTTATCCATGGTGTGCTAATGGCGCTTTGGTTAAGCATTGTTATAACCCGATTTCACGCGCCACGTGCTGGTACGTCGGCGTTTCCTCCTCGTGCGCACGTTTCCAGTGTTGCAAATTCCAAATCTCAAAACGACCGCGTCCGCCGACGAGCGCAACTTCACCTTTCAATCCTACTTTTCGACAAAGGTCTTCCGGCAAAACCAGCCGACCCTGTCGATCTGCGCTGGCGTGTTGAGCCCGGGAATGCAACTGGCGCAAGAACACGCGCCGATCACGCGCGGAAACGCTTTGGCTGTTTTCCGCAGCCGAACTCATTCGCGCAAACTCCGCTGGCAACATAACGAGCAAAAACAGGTGGGCCGCCTCGGGCAGCAGAATGAATTCTTCAGGACGTTCGCGCCTCCAACGGGAGGGAATGGTGATGCGATTTTTTTCGTCGACGGAATGCCGGAACTCGCCAGCGTAGAAGCGTTCGGGTTGGGAATCTGCGTCCATTGCTCAAGTGGAGCCGTGTGCCACTTTACTCCACCTGACACCACTTTTATCCACCGCAGGGATGTGGAGTCAACAAAATTCTTTTGCCTCGTTTGCGCTGGCCTGCCTCAACCGTAAGCTCCTCAAAACGATGAAATTTTTGCGGCTCTCGCTGGCAGTAAGTTGCACGGTCGTCTTCTGCTGCACTGCGATCGAGGTGGCAAAATCTCAAGACCAGAGCGGCAGCGACGCGGTCCGCGTGAGGGTCTCCATGCATCCGGACGGCTCGCGAACCGTTTGGAACTACGACAATGCACAGCACAAGGCAGTCGCCACAACGACCGATCAGGACGGCAAAGTTCGGGAAACCATTCGTTACGACCTCGACCCTGCGGGCCGCTTCTCAAACGCGGAAATTTCCGGAGGTGATGGCCGCGTTCGGCTCAAGAGTCGCTACAAGTACGACGATGCAGGTCGCATACTGGAGGAAATTCAAAGCGCCCAGGACGGGACCGTTTTGCACAAACTCGTTTACAGTTACGACTCGTCGGGAAAACAGACCGGCTACTCAGTGTTTGATGCGTCCGGAAAACTGGTGGGCGGCAAAGGCGCGAGTACCGCTCGCCCGTCCCCTTCACCAAAACCCCGCGCGAAAAATCCGCGATAGAGAATTGTTACCTAGAAGCACCTTTAGCGGCACACCATCCGTGACGCATCTGGTTGTGCAACTGCGCGGCAGCCCGTTGCTGGCTTGCCACAGTTGGCAAAGAGCGTTAGAAAAACGAGCGTGATTGATTACATCCAAAAGGGTGGATTGTTGATGTGGCCAATTCTGGGCTGCAGCGTTATCTCGATCGCCGTCTTTGCCGAGCGCTTCTTTTATTTGCATCGCGCCACAATTCACGTCGGTGAATTCCTAAAGGGACTATCTAATTTGATCCGTCGGCGCAATTTCGCCGAAGCGCTGCATGAATCAGCGGGTACACCGGGACCGGTGGCCCGCGTTATTCACGCAGCGATTATCCGGCATGACGCGCCTCGCGCGGAATTGCGCGAAATAGTCCAGGAAGCTGCGCAGCTTGAGGTGCCAAAACTCGAGCGGTTTCTTCCAGTGCTCGCCACCATAGCTTTTTTAACACCGTTGCTCGGATTACTTGGGACGATCGCCGGAATGATCGATGCGTTTGGTACCATCGCCTCGAGCGGAGGGTATGCGACAGTCACAGAATTGTCAGGCGGCGTGTACAAAAGTTTGCTGACAACGGCAGCCGGGCTCGTGGTAGCAACACCTACCTTCGTAGCCTATAGCTACCTCTCTTCCCGGGTAAACACGATGCTGCACGACATGGAGCGCGCAGGAATTGAAATCGTGCACATGCTTACTGAGAGCCGTCCCATCAGCGGCATCATTAGCTTCCAGCCCCCTGAAGAGGCGGTCCGCTCCGAAGCACAGTTTGATTCCTGAAGCGCGCATTCCAGTGTTTCAACAAGCCGGTAGCGTCTTATGAAGCTCACCCGCACGATGGACTATAACTTCGGCTGGGTTGTCCTTATTGGGCTGGTGGACGTCGCGTTTCTCCTTCTCTTTTTCTTGTTGCTGAGTTCGAATTTCATCTTGCAGCAAGGCATTTCGGTTTCGACACCGTTCTCGCGCTTTACGCTGGGTCCCCAGACTAGCCGGCAAATTATCAGCATCACTGGCGGCGCTGTTCCGGCAATCTATTTCCGTGAGCAGAGAGTCACTATGGAGCAACTCGGGCCATTACTCGATGCAGCGAAGCGGAACGAGCAATCGATCATCATCAAGGCAGATCGTTCTACGTCCTACGAAACCGTTGCCGAAGTAGCAAACGCTGTGCTTGAACACGGCATCACGTCAGTTGCGCTGGCTGCGACTCCTCCGCAATGAACAGCATTCTGCAGGAGAGCGCGGCGGAGCCGCTTATTTTCAGCTGGGATTCGCCACAGGGGCGGAAAATGACAATTGCGCTTTTTCTGGCGCTTTCAGTCGTCGGGCACGCGTTATGTTTTTATGTTTTTCAGATTGTTTATCCGCCCACGGTCGCGCTTTTGCCGCCCCCGGCGCGCCTCACGTTGATCGCGCCCGACTCGGAAGATAGTCGCGCGCTGCTTCGCTGGATCGACGCTGAGGATCCTGCGCTGGCTTTCACTACACAGCGTCCACCCGAAGCGAGGTTCCCTGACCTGCCCAAGGCGGAACATGTGCCGTCCTACAGCGCAACAAGCCTCGTTTTAAAGGACCTCCCGCCGTGGGACACCAGTCTGCCCATTCCGAGTTGTCACCCACCGGGCGCAATCAACTTTGTTCGTCGCCAAGCTGCCTCTCCGACCGGCATAATCGCAACCTCAGTTTCGTTTTCGCAACAACTGGTTGCGCTCGGCGCTCCGAGCTTGCCAAAGCCGAATTTCGCCGCGTCGAATCAAGAAGCTCCTCAACCGATTCACTTTCAGGTCGCTGTGAGCAAGGTTGGGGAGATTCGCTACTGTTTTCCGCTCACTTCGTCAGGCGATGGGGCACTGGACGAACAGGCACGCATGTACATTACGCGTTGCCGTTTTCCCGAAAACGCCACCGGGATCGGCAACGTCGGCTCGGATCTTGCCTGGGGCATGACAACAATTGAATGGGGCAACGACATCGCGCGTCCGAACCCGGCATCGCGAGCCAAAGACAGGCCGTGATTCGCGTTAGTCTTGCCACACTAGTCACGATTTATCTGCTGCTTTTTCTTGCGGCGGTTTTCGTCTTCTGGATAGTTGGAGAATGGAATCGTCGGCGGCGGGAACGGCGAGCGCT
>DATBDI010000305.1:0-8435 GCA_036270025.1 Candidatus Udaeobacter sp.
CTTCCCGTTTGACCCTGTCCACATTGTTTCCAAGCCGGCAACGCACTTCCTCCGGCGCTTTTGGTTCCGGCAAGTTCGCGACAGGCCATGGCAAATTTCCCGTGCCGAACTCCGCGCGTTGCTCGGCAGCTTGAACACGCATCGTGCGCGAGTTCTGCACATTTACTTCGGCCAAATCGCCGTTCATCTGCTGCCGCTGATTCGTGCATGGGAAAACCCGACGATCGTTTCATTTCACGGTGCAGACGTGATGGTGGACATGAACAAGCCGGCGTATCGACAAAAAACGCTGCAAATGCTCGATGCAGTGAACCTGGTCCTGGTCCGCTCCGAATCGCTGCGGCGCGCACTTGCCGAACTCGGGTGCGACCCAAAAAAGATTGAAATCCAGCGGACCGGAATTCCGTTGGACGAATTTCCGTTTCGCGAACGCAATTTTCCTGAGAACGCAGAGTGGCGGTTCGTTCAGGCAGGGCGCCTGATCGAAAAAAAAGGTCTGCCGGTTACGCTTCGCGCTTTCGCACTATTCTTGCGTCAACATCCAACCGCTGCGCTGACGATTGCAGGAGAAGGTCCGTTGCTTGCCGATCTTCAAAAGCTGGCGCGTGAACTCAACATCGAGCGTCACGTTTCATTCACCGGTTTCGTTTCGCAGCCCCAATTGCGCGATATCTATTACAGGTCGCACATCTTTTTGCATCCGAGCCAGACTGGTTCCGATGGAAATCAGGAAGGAATACCAAATTCAATGCTCGAGGCCATGGCTACCGGCCTGCCGGTGTTCGCGACCGAGCACGGGGGAATTTCCGAAGCGATCGAACATGGCGTCAGCGGTGTGCTCGTGCCCGAACATGATCACGAAGCGCTAGGGCGGGTTCTGTTGAGCGCCGCGGAAGATCCCGATTTTCTTTCGCGCATCGCGCGCAGCGGGGCCGAGATCGTTCGAAAGAACTTCGATCTCCACGCTCAAGCGCAGCGGCTCGAAGATGTTTACCTGCGGCTGATCGGCAGCGTCAATTAAACGGGAATCACTGCCGATGCCACGACTGCGTCACGTTTTGAATGCGTGGCTTGCAGACGTCATTGACTAACACGAATGCCAGAGTGTTTGCGTCCGGCCGGCTGAACTTGTAAACCCCGGGTCCTCTGCAGTTTTTCGGGATGGCGCCTGAGTGGTGAGTCTCC
Organism: Candidatus Udaeobacter sp.; assembly: GCA_036270025.1. GTDB lineage: Bacteria > Verrucomicrobiota > Verrucomicrobiia > Chthoniobacterales > UBA10450 > Udaeobacter. The sequence continues at coordinate 1,186 of DATBDI010000305.1, forward strand.
TGGACCGTGATAGTGTCGCCTGCGATCGTGTAGTTGCCCCAAATTTCTGATTTGGGCTTCGCAGACAAGACATGAAATGTGCCGTCAGGATTGATCGTCCATACCGTGCCGAGGGAGTTGGTCCATTGGCCGGCAAGCGCACCTGGGCCAGTCGTCGTCATGGTCTCGCATGCACTGATCAACGCGATGGCGACGCCTGCGGAAACAATTCGGAGAGAATGTCGTAGTTTCATAGCGCGCATCGTGTCATCTCGGAACAGATTCGGTCAAGTGCACACCGCAGGAAGAGATTCATTGCCAGGAAGTTTGCATTCAGCGTACAAAGGTTGCGTGGAAGAAACCCCCCCGCCAATTCCATCGATGCCAAGACCAAACTGGTGGAAACGGAATTGGAAATGGTTCGTGCCAGTCACCGTCGTCACTCTGGTCGTGTTCTTCGTGGCACTGGTTGGCTCTATCGCTCTAATCGTTTTTAGCGCGATAAAATCCACCGATGTTTACAAAGAGGCCTTAACGCGAGCGAAAGCTCACCCTGCAGTGATCGAGGCTATCGGTTTGCCCATCACGGAGGGCTTACTGGTGTCCGGTAATACCAGTGTGAACGGGGCATCCGGTGAAGCGAATCTCTCCATTCCCATTTCAGGTCCGAACGGCAAAGCAACGATTTACGTCGCGGCAACGAAGTCACTTGGTCAGTGGAACTATTCGGGCCTCGTGGCGGAAATCGAAAAAACGCACGAGCGAATTAATCTTTTGCAGAACGCAGCGGTACCAAGCCGGCCCTGATTACTCTCTTCCAACCAACGACAGGAAAACTCTGCGTTAGCGCAGTTCTTCTGGGCATAGTGGCGGGAATCATCGGTATCGCAGCCAGGATTGGTAAACAGAGTGTTCCTGATCTGGGGAACGGAAGCTGCCATGGTTTACCTCTGGTCTCTACCGCGTAAGCTTCAACGATGTCGATCTCAGAGGAACAAGTAACTCACGCGTTGAAGTCGGTGAAATATCCGGGATTCACTCGCGATATTATTTCATTCGGCCTGGTGAAGTCGATTCAGATCGACGATGGCGATGTGAAGGTGCAACTGGCACTGGCAACGAACGATCCAAATGTTCCCGCAACAATCAAAACCGATGCGGAACGCGCCTTGCGCGCCATCGAAGGCGTGCGCGGCGCCAGGGTTTTGATCGACATTCACGCGCCGCCGGGAGGCGCAGGCGCCGGTATGGGCGCGACCCGGATTCCGGGAGTCCGGCATGTCATCGCCGTGGCAAGCGGCAAGGGGGGCGTGGGCAAATCAACTGTCGCAGCGAATCTCGCTGTGGCGCTGGAACAATCCAGAACACGCGTCGGTTTATGCGATTGCGACATCTATGGCCCAAGCATTGCGCTGATGTTCGGCACGCGCGAGCGGCCAACCGCCACGGAGGAAAACAAAATCGTTCCGATCGAGCAATATGGCTTGCGACTCATGTCCATGGGATTTCTCCTCGACGACACTTCGCCTGCGATTTTGCGCGGACCGATGGTTACGCGTTACACACAACAATTTTTGCGTCAGGTCGAATGGGGCGAATTGGATTATCTCGTTCTGGATTTGCCTCCGGGCACCGGAGACATTCAGCTGACCATTGTCCAGACGGTTGCTCTTTCCGGAGCGTTAATCGTCACCACGCCGCAGGAAGTTGCGCTGATCGACGCGCGCAAGGCCGCTACCATGTTCGAGAAGGTCAATGTGCCTGTGCTCGGTCTGATTGAGAACATGAGTTACTTCGTCTCGCCATCGGACGGCAAACGCTACGACATTTTTGGAACTGGCGGCGGCGAGCGCGAGGCGAAACGGTTGCGAGTTCCCCTGCTTGGCCAGGTTCCGATCGACATAGCGACTCGTGAATCGGGCGACCGCGGAATCCCGATCACGAGCGAAGATAAACGCTCCCCGGTGAGTGCCGAGTTCAGAAGGATTGCGGAAGATATTCGTAAGACTCTGCCGTAATATTGCATCCGCCGTGCATATCGCGGACGGAACGCTAAATAAATTCCGCGATTCTCTCGTCGAATTCCGGTGTTTGATTTAATTGACTAGGTGACGCTTTTGTGACAGACGTCGACATGCCCTCTTCCCAGAATGATCAAGCTCAGTTCGTCAAGGATTCAGCTCTTTACAAGGAGTTCCTTGCCGAGCGCGCAGAAATTTTGAAGCACAAGTGGATCGAAAGCGAAAAGGCCGGCAAAGACATCGGCTTTGAAAGGGCTCTGCTTGATTGGATCGTGAAACATCGCTCCAATTGGCGAGACCGACGACGAAAGGAGGCGCGCACCGAGAAGTCCGCCTCCTGATTTTTTTCCTTTAATGCGATCCGGTGAGGTCGCCAAGGAAACGCATGAACGAACCCAAACAGCAAACATCTGCCGTCGTCCCAGTTCTGGACACGGAAGCGATTCGGCGCGCGCTGCGACGTATCGCGCACGAAATCGTTGAGGGAAACCCCGACCTGGACAAGGTCGTGCTCGCTGGAATCCCTTCGCGTGGTGTCGAGATCGCGACGCGAATCGCCGGTTTTATTCGCGACATTGAAAATACTGAGGTTGAAATTGGCGTCATTGATATAGCGATGCATCGGGACGATGTGGGCACCCGCTCAGAGTTGCCTGTCGTCCGAGTGTCGAAGCTTCCACTGCCGCTCGAGCAACGCACCATCATCATTGTCGATGACGTGCTTTATACTGGCCGCACCGTCCGCGCGGCGATGGACGCTATCAGTTCATTCGGACGCCCCGCTCGAATTCAGCTCGCCGTGTTGGTTGATCGCGGCCATCGGGAGCTGCCGATTCGTCCCGATTATATTGGCAAAAACCTGCCGACGGCCAGCGGCGAACAAATCCAGGTTCGCCTGGAAGAAACCGACAATCAACCGGACGCCGTATGGCTGGAACGACAATGAATGTGAACACGCAATTTCTGGGGAGCACGCGCGTCTCGCGTGTTGGTTTCGGCGTCGCGCCGAAACGAACCTTGCCTCTGCGCGAACATGTCCCCCCTTGTGAACTTCTACGAAAAGTCCGCGATCGCGAGGACGCGCTCGCCAACACGCGGGACGCGCGTGCTCCCCGGACGCTATGACCACACGCTGGACATGCAAAGATCTGGTCGGTCTCCGCGAATTGTCGGCCGACGAAATCAATTTCGTTCTGGAAACCGCGGATGCATTCAAGCAAGTCGGCACCCGCGAAATTAAAAAAGTTCCGGCGCTGCGCGGAAAGACTCTGATCAATTTTTTTGTCGAACCGAGTACGCGAACGCGCACATCATTTGAACTCGCTGCGTTTCGTCTCAGCGCCGACGTCATCAACATTTCGGCGACGGCATCGAGTCTTACGAAGGGCGAAACGCTGAAGGACACAGCGCGAAACCTCGAAGCGTTGCACGCCGACATTCTTGTGCTGCGTCACAGTTCCGCAGGCGCACCGCAGTTTTTGGCAAATCGGCTCAAGGCAAGCGTCATCAATGCCGGCGACGGCGCCCACGAGCATCCCACGCAGGCGCTTCTCGATCTTTACACGATCCGCGAGCGCAGAGGGAAAATCGCAGGTCTGCACGTGGCGATCATCGGCGATATTTTGTTTAGCCGCGTGGCGCGCTCAAACATTTTCGGTCTGCTAAAGCTCGGCGCGCGTGTAACGCTTGTCGGCCCGAGCACGCTCGTTCCGCGCGAATTTGAAAAGCTCGGCGTCGAAGTTTCATACAACCTCGAAGACGTCCTGCCACAGGCAGACGTCGTGAACCTCTTGCGAATCCAGCATGAACGTCAGCGCCGGGAATATTTCCCCGGCCTCGGCGAATACATCCGCTTGTTTGGCCTGACGAAGCAACGCGCAAAGCTTTTGAAACCGGATTGCCTCATCATGCATCCCGGTCCGATTAATCGCGGGGTCGAGATCGACAGTGAGGTCGCCGACGGGTCGCACAGCGTCATTCTCGACCAGGTCACCAATGGCCTCGCCGTGCGCATGGCCGTTCTTTATTTATGCGGAGGAATAGCAACGTGAGCGTTGTGCGGCGCGCGATTCTGGGGAGCGCACGCGTCTCGCGTGCTGGTTTCGGCGTCGCGCCGAAAAGAACTTCCCCTGTGCGTCAATATGTTCGGAGTTGTGAGCTTCAAAGAGAAGTCCGCGATCGCGAGGACGCGCTCGCCAACACGCGAGACGCGCGTGCTCCCCAGACATGACTGCGATGATCATTCGTAACGGGCGCGTGATCGATCCCGCGAACAAGCGGGACGAAATTGCCGATCTCTTCATCGCTGATGGAAAAGTCGTCAAGTCCAAATCCGAAATTCGAAGTCCGAAATCCGAAATTGAAGAGATTGACGCGAAAGGATTGATCGTCGCGCCCGGCTTGATTGACATCCACGTGCATCTGCGTGAGCCGGGATTCAGCCACAAAGAAACAATTGAGTCGGGTGCGCGTGCGGCGGCGGCCGGAGGATTCACCACGATTGTATGCATGCCAAATACGTCGCCAGTGGCGGACAACCCGAGCACGATTGCGTGGATCAAAGATCGTGCGTCGGCGATTGCTTGCGTCAATGTTTTGCCGACCGGCGCAATTTCCAAAAACCTCGCAGGCGAAGAACTCGCGCCAATCAGCTCACTGGCGCAGGCCGGTGTTGCGGCAATCACCGATGACGGTCATTGCATTCAAAATCACGAAGTGATGCGGCGCGCCGTCGAATATGCGCGCATGGTTTGCATGCCTGTGCTCGACCATTGTCAGGATTACAATTTGGTCGGTAATGGCGTCGTGCACGAAGGCTACTGGAGCACATTGCTCGGCTTACCCGGTTGGCCGGCGGCGGGCGAAGAAGCCATCGTCATGCGGAACATTCTGCTGGCCGAACTTTGCGATCATCCGATCCACTGCCAGCACCTCAGTACGGTTGGAAGCGTACGACTGATTCGCGAAGCGCGGGAGCGCGGGGTGAAAATCAGCGGCGAGGTTTGTCCCCATCACATCGCGTTCACCGACGAAGCGATCCAGAATTTCGAAACGAATTACAAAATGAATCCGCCTCTGCGCTCGCAGGCGGATGTCGATGCGCTACTGGAAGGAATCGCCGATGGCACGGTTTCGATCCTGTGTTCGGATCATGCGCCGCACGCTGATTTTGAAAAAGAAGTCGAATTTGATTCGGCGCCCTTCGGCATAATCGGGTTGGAAACAGAACTTGGTCTGTTCATCGACCTGCTCGTGCACAAGCACCGCAAAATTGATATCGCTCGCGTGATCGAGATGTACACAGTCGAGCCAGCGCGCTTGTTGAAAATCGATGGGGGCACGTTATCCATCGGCACGCGAGCTGATATTACGCTTATCGATCCAAAGTTGGAATGGACAGTTAGAGTTGATCAGTTCCAATCAGCGTCACGCAATTCACCGTTCGACGGCTGGAAACTCAAAGGCCGTGCCGTGCGGACGATTGTTGGCGGCAAAACTGTCTGGAGATTGTAGCCGTGATCACGGCCCGGCATCAGCGATGCCGGCTACAACTATCCGGCGACGTATCCGCCGTGGATGTAATTTTCCAGGTGCGCAATCGCGGCTTCCTGGCACGAGATGACATGTTTGACGAGGTCACCGATCGAGATCACGCCGACAACTTTGTCCCCGTCGACGACCGGCAGGTGGCGAATGTGTTTATCGGTCATCAGTCGCAGACAAGTTTCAACGGGTTCACGCGGGTGCGTGACGGTCACATTGCTTGACATAATTTCGGTGACCTTTGTCTCGCGCGATCGCTTGCCGCGCAGCATCACTTTGCGCGTGTAATCACGTTCGGAAATGATTCCCACGAGCCGCTCACCGTCCATGACGAGCAGTGCGCCGACATTTTTGGCGTCCATCATTTCCACAGCTTCGCGAACTGTTGCGTTGGGCGAAATTGAGAAAACCTCGTCGCTTTTCTGATTCAGAATCGACCGGATCGTGCCGCTCACATCCATAGAAGTTTGGTCTCAGTTCCTCGACTGCTCCCAGAATAGGCCAAAATCAGCCTGTAGCGCAAAACAAATAAATAAGGAATGACGGCTTCTGAGCCGTCATGTTTAGGCCAACGGCTGCCCAAGTTCGCCACGGCGAATCCGTCCTGTGGCAAACCGTCGCTCCTTGTCAGCGTATCTCCGCGGAGGGAGTTTCGGCGGGCGTTTTCCGTTAACGATCGCGCCGGCGACGGCGACGTACGAAAGTTCCTGGCGATCCGCGGCGCAACGCAGCATCAATCCGCCGCGACTCATGTCACCGCGACCGACAAAATCGGCCGGAAATCGCAGTCGCTGGCGAAAGTTTGCCAGCAGCACGTCGACGTATTTGCCGGTGGCGATGCTGCCGAGGAGAATCACTTCGCTTCGGTGCGAGAGTTTCTGTGCCAAATGCCGCGCGTCGCGCTCGATTGGCATGCGGTAACGCGGATCGTCCTCATGGATATCGACCTCCGCAAATTCACGCAGATCGTCGAGATGAATTCGCGTTCGCGCATCGATCAAGCCGCGTGTCGGCGTAATCACAAGCACACCTGGCGTTCCGCGCGACGGCCGCGCAAATGCATTTGCGTAGGCAATCTTTCCGCGAAAATAGAGGCCGCTCAAAAAGGTAAACACGTCCGCGATTGGCGCCCCACTTTGCTCGCGCAACCTTCGGGCGAGGGGAAATTGCGCCTGGTCGCGCAAAATCATTCGGGCTCGTTCCCCTCCGGCGTAAGCAGGCGAGAGAAGGAAAATCCGATGGCCGACGCTCTGCTTCATCCTGGCGATTTTCAACCGAGCCGAAGACCGCCGCAACCCGGCACTCCCGGCTTGCTTTTTAAGTCGAGAATGGAAAACATTGGGGCGTGCGTTGGAGCTGGCCATTCAAATCCCCCAACGGTAACAAGCGGAACGATCACCGCAGTAACGGACACGACCTAAACGGCGTTACCGGGGATGCACGTCCCGACTTCCTATGTGTGGGAGCGCAGAAAGCCGGAACCTCCTGGCTTTATCGGCAACTCGAGCCGCATCCCGATTTCTGGATGCCGCCAATTAAGGAACTCCATTACCTGAATCAGTTAAACAGAACGAAACAGCTCCATGGTCCGCGCTGTGCTGATGAACGCGATGCCTCGTTTCTGGACAGTATGCAAAACCTGCGCGGCCGATTTTATCTTGATCTGGATAGCTACGGCCGGCTTTTTCAACACAAAGGCGAGTGCGT
>DATBDI010000306.1:0-1963 GCA_036270025.1 Candidatus Udaeobacter sp.
TGCATGAAAATCGGCATACCCTTCTACCACTACATCGGATCACGCCTCGGCGTCCCCGGACCCGAAATCCCGCACCTGACCAGCCTCGTCCGCAAAGCCCCGGCTTGACATCAGGCCGCCCGGCATTTTGCCCCGGTTACAAAAGGTCTTCACTACGGCGGTGGGCTTGGTTGACCGCGGCTGTGGTGATCCTTGGTGGCGGCTGCGGTGGCAGGCGGAGCTTCAGCCGGTCGATCAAAAGCTGAAGTTCGGGTTCGGGGTGGGTATAGCGCGTGAGCCTGATCTCACGCCCGTCTGTTGTCGGCAGATGAACATCGATCATCTGGACGGCGGCGAACTTTTCGAGGGCGCTGCGCGCGGTCACCCCGGGCGCCAGGGCATGAAGGCGACGGGTCAGCGTGATCTGCATGCAGTAAGCCAGAAAGGCGATGAAGATGTGGGCTTCGATCCGCTTCTCGTCCTGATGGAAGACCGGACGAATCGCCAGATCACCCTTGAGATTGCGGAAGGCCTCTTCGACGGCAACGAGCTGGACGTAGTATTGCCAAAGCTGCGCGGGATCATTGTCGGTGAGATTGGTGCGCAGCAGATAACGGCCTTCGCGTCGTCGCGTCTTTTTCAGTTTCTTGCGATTGAGCGCGAAGGTGAAGCTCGGGCGTTCCTTGTCGATCTCGACATCGACCAGACGCCATGCGGCCGGCGCCTTGGAGCGCGCAGCGCCGAGTTTCATCAGCAGTTCTTCGCGCGAGATTTCCATGGTGGCTAGTTGCCGGAGCCGCTTCCACAGCCATTGCGATTGCCGCCGCCGCATCGCGCGTTCTTTTGTGACGCGGTCGACACTCTCGGCGAAGACGTAGAGCTCGCCGTCCTCGGCCAACAGCTTGACCTTCACACCCTCGCGCGCCTCCTGCCAGGGCTTTTCCAGCAGGTTATTCTCCAGACGGTTCAGACGCCCCTTCGGCGTTCCCACAAGATACTGCACCGGTGGATCGCTATTGCGCATCTCGGCCAGCACAGCCTCGGTCGGCACGCCGCGATCCATCACCCAGACCCGCCGCGCCTTGCCATATTGCCGCTCGATCTTGGAAAGGAACATCCGCAGGGTCTTGCTGTCGGCGGTGTTGCCGGGCAGCACTTCGTAAGCCAGCGGCAAGCCATCGGGCGTCACGACCAGAGCGATCACAACTTGCGGACAGTCCGGCCGCTTGTCGCGGCTGTAGCCGTGGCGGCGCTTGGTGCCTTCCGGTAGGTCCGAGGCGTTGACCTCGAAGTAGGTGCTGGTCAGATCGTACAGCAAGACGTCGAAGTCGGCGTTGAACAGATCCCGCCAGCGTTCGACCAGATGCGAGAACAGCGCGTCCTTGTGCTCAAGCAGCAGATCGTGGCAGGCATAGAGCTTGTGCACTTCGGCAAGGCCGAAGTCCGCACCCAACAGATCGGCCATCGCGCAGTTGCCGAACCATTGGCGGTGCAGCCGCCATTCGCTGCCCGGTGCGATCAGCCGGTAGGTCGCGAGAACCTGCAAAACCTGATCCCACCGCGTCTTCTTGCGGCTGGGGGGCAGGCGATCGACCCAGAACCGATCGAGCTGAAGCCCCTGCCACAACTGTCCGGCCAGCCAGCAGGCGCCCCATTGCCGCGGGCGGTGAAGCCGCATCTCCGACAAGCGAAGCTGAACGACGGAGGCATCGCCCGCCACCGCCTCGCATCGATCCTCCGGGAACAGCGCCAGTGTCCGAGCGCGGCCGGCGTCCTCGTCGAACACTTCGATCGCCTTGCGCCACGCCGCTGCCTGCGAGGAATTGATCTCACCGAGATACAGCACATGCCGCTGCACCACACGGCCGTCATCGAGGCGCTTGTTCTCCACCACGTTCCAGTACTGGTGCGCCTTGCCGTTCTTCTTTCGCTCGGTGCGTCGCAGAAACATGATGCGGCGAATCTACCCGCACCAGGCCGCGTT
>DATBDI010000307.1:0-7256 GCA_036270025.1 Candidatus Udaeobacter sp.
AGAGCTTCGACGAAAATATTCCGACCTGGAATTGCGAATGGAAGCGCTCGGGCTCGCTTCGGCGAGCAAGGATCGAGCGAAGCTGGAGCAGCGTTTGCTGTCGGCAGTCAGTGACCTTCAACTGGCGCAGAAGGAACGGGAAGGTTATCGCGACCAGATGCTGCGCCTCAACGAAGCAATGGTGTTATATTTGAAAACTTCACAGGGGGGCGACGCCAGGACGCGAATGGATGTGGAGGCGCAGTTGCGCAGCACAAACATGTTGATCAGCAAATCTGAGCGGGGGCAGGTCGAAGCCGAGCCAAGTCTGATGGATGGGAGCGTTATCAGCGTCAAGGACGAGTGGTCGTTTGTGGTTGGCAACCTTGGGGAAAAAGCAGGCGTAAAAATTGGGATGCCGATGCGCGTTATGCGAGGTGATCGCAGAATTGCGACGGTGCGGGTGGTTGATGTGCGGCAAAAGATTTGCGGCGCAGTGATTCAGGAATTGGATTCGAACAAGGAAAAAATAAGAATAGGGGATCGCCTCCAGGTGGATGCGCAATCCCCCAACGTGAGTTTGAAATGATGAGATCGTTGAAGTGTTTGACAGTTGAAGCGTTGACGCGGCAGCAGCAGCAGCGTGGCCGTTGTAACGCTTCAACCCTTTAACGCTTTAACGACGACGAGAGTCATGGAAGTCAGATCGACATACAAATATGCGCGGATTTCGCCGTTCAAGGCGCGCGAAGTCACGCGTGAGATCCAGGGTCTGCCCGTTTCGGCAGCACTCGATCTTCTTGCTTTTACGCCAAAGAAAGCGGCGTTTCTGATTAACAAGACGCTGAAGAGCGCGATCGCCAATGCGGAGAATAATGCCAATCTAAAACCAGATGGTTTGGTAGTGAAAGAGGCGGTCGTCGGCGAGGGGCCAACACTAAAACGAATGATGGCGCGCGCCCGCGGCAGCGCCAGCCGGATTCTGAAACGCACCAGCCACATTCGCATCGTGCTGTCCGACGAGATTCGAATCGAGACGCGCGAAACGCGAAAAGCAAAACGGCAACAGCAAAAGCGCGCCGCCAATAAGCAGACCGGAAGCGAAACGAGCGAAAGCGGCTCGGTGGCGGCACCGAAAAAAGGCGCGAAACGGAAGAAGAGCGCAAAGACCGAGAAATAATCTATTATGAATTGTCATTCTGAGCGAAGCGTAGCGAAGTCGAGGAATCTCTCGGTGTCGTCGAGCGTGAGGCTTCTGAAGAACTCATCCGCATCTGTGAGATCCCTCACTCCGTTCGGGATGACACACTGATTTATGGGACAAAAAGTTAATCCAATTGGCTTTCGCCTGGGCGTGAATCGCGATTGGCGCTCGCGTTGGTACGCCTCGGAGCAGGAGTTTCCGTCATTCCTCCATAGCGATCTGAAGATTCGAAAGTACGTGAAGAAGAAGCTGCAATTTGCGGCGGTATCAAAAGTAGTGATCGAGCGCGCCTGGAATTCGATCCGGGTGACGATTCACACTGCGCGGCCGGGGATTGTAATTGGACGCAAGGGCGCGGAGATCGAAAAGATGACGGAAGAAATTTCGAAGATGGCCGAAGGCAAACAGGTCAAAATCGACATTCAGGAAATCAAAACGCCCGAACTCGACGCGCAACTTGTTGCAGAAAACGTCTCGCTGCAGATCGAGCGGAGAATTGCGTACCGGCGCGCGATGAAAAAAGCGGTGCAGACGGCGATGGATTTTGGAGCGGAGGGAATTCGGCTTCGTTCTTCGGGCCGGCTTAATGGCGCCGAGATTTCGCGATCGGAATGGTATCGCGAAGGAAAAGTCCCGCTGCACACCCTGCGCACGCCAATCGATTACGGTTTCGCCGAAGCAAACACGGTTTATGGCAAGATCGGCGTTAAATGCTGGATCTGTAAGAAAATAGAAGAACCAACGGCGCCGCCAGCTACATCGCCACCACCACCACCGCCAGCGGTCACCGAGCCGGTTCAAGGCTAGCTGGAGAAAAATTTATGCCGTTAATGCCCAAACGTGTGAAGTATCGAAAGTCCCAGCGAGGAAGTCGCAAGGGGACCGCTTCGCGCAATCTGAGAATCGATTTTGGCGAGTTCGGCTTACAGACGCTCGAACGCGCCTGGATTACCAACACGCAATTGGAAGCCGCGCGTGTCGCGCTTACTCGCAACATGAAACGCAAAGGCAAACTGTGGATCCGCGTTTTCCCTGATAAATCGGTGACGTCGCGCCCGCCTGAAACGCGCATGGGCAAGGGCAAAGGTCAACCAGAGTCCTGGGTCGCGACCGTGCGGCCTGGGAATATTTTATTTGAGCTGGATGGTGTGCCGGAATCAGTCGCGCGCGAATCTCTGCGCCTTGCCGCCGACAAACTGCCGGTGCGCACGAAATTCTTAACACGCCACCACGTGAGGGCCGCTTGAGAAAAATGAACCCCCTTTGTCATTCTGAGCGTAGCGAAGCGAAGTCGAGGAATCTCTCGATTTCCTCGGGCGTGATGCTCCGGAGAAACCAGTGCGAATCTGTGAGATCCCTCACGACATTCGGGATGACCCGAAGGACGCCACGTGAGGGCCGCTTGAAATGAAAATGAAAGAACTCACTGAACTGACCACGGACGAGTTGCTGACCAAGAGACGCGACTTGCGACAGGAACGTCTTCACCTTCGTTTGCAACAACAAAGCGGGCAGCTTGAGCAGCCAAGCAGGTTACGCTTACTGCGGAGGGACATCGCACGTATTGAAACAACGCTTTCGTACCGGGACAAAGATGCTGCGCAGAAAAAGTAGGTTATGGCCGAAGAACAACCAATCTCATCAACAGTTGCGACGCAGGAGGAGCCCGCGCGGCGTGCTTCGCGAAAGACGCGCACAGGTGAAGTCGTTTCCAGCAACATGAACAAGACGATTGTGGTGCGGACTGTCACCCGGGTGCCCCACCGGAAGTTTGGCAAAATCGTCAAGCAGATGAAGAGATTTTACGTCCACGATGAGCAGAATCAGGCGAAAGCCGGCGACACGGTTCGGATCATGGAAACACGGCCGCTCAGCAAGCTGAAACGTTGGCGACTGGTGGAGGTCGTCCAAAAATAATTTGTCCGTTTATGGTACAACTTCGATCGAGATTGGATGTGGCAGACAACAGCGGCGCGCGCATGGCGACGATGATCGGTGTCATCGGCAAAGCCACGCGTTATGCCAGGATCGGCGACGTAATCACTGCCAATGTTAAGGAAGCCAACGCGACTGGAGCGGTAAAAAAAGGCGAAGTGGTGCGCGCGGTTCTCGTCCGGACGAAACAGCCGATCCGGCGCGATGATGGTTCGCTGCTGCGTTTCGATAACAACGCCATCGTGATTATTGACAAAGATTTGAACCCGCGTGGGACGCGCATTTTCGGCCCGGTGGCCCGCGAACTGCGCGATCGCAACTTCATGAAAATCGTTTCGCTCGCTCCGGAAGTGTTATGAATCGAATGAAATGTCACGTTAAGAAAGGCGATCACGTGGAGGTGGTCTCCGGAAATTTCCGCGGCTCTTCCGGCCGAGTGCTGGCAGTGTTCCCAGGCAAACAGCGCGTGGTGGTCGAAGGCGTGCGCATCATCAAGAAACATCTACGGAAGTCCCAGGACAATCCGAGCGGCAAAATCGCCGAGCGCGAAGGGCCGATTCACATCTCGAATGTGAAACTTCTCGAGCGCGAGAAGAAGACCGACAAAAAGCCCGCCAAAGAGAGAACGCCAAAACGCGAGACAGAGAAGAAAGCCGCATGATGACTTCGCGGCCTCTACTCAGAGCGACACATTGCTGAAAAATGGAAAACGAATTTCATCGCCATTACAAAGAACGCGTGGTGCCGGCGCTGCAGAAGCTGCACGGCTATAAAAACGTTCACCAGATTCCGAGGGTCGAGAAAGTGGTGATCAATACGTCGGTCGGCTCGCAATCGGATGTAAAGCAGGCATTGGAGGAAGCGAAAGCAGAACTTGCACTGATCACGGGCCAGCGCCCGGTGGAAACGCTCGCGAAAAAAAGCATCTCGAATTTCAAATTACGAAAAGACCAGGCCATCGGGGCGAAAGTTACTTTGCGTGGCGAGCAGATGTACGAGTTTCTTGAACGATTCATCAAGGCGGCCCTCCCGCGCATTCGCGATTTTCGCGGCGTATCACCCCGATCTTTCGATAATCATGGCAATTACACGCTGGGCATCTCTGATCAGTCTATCTTCCCCGAGGTCGAGCTCGACAAAATCAAGCGCAACATTGGATTTGATGTTACAATCGTCACCACGGCGCGAACCGATGAGGAAGCCAAATCGCTCTTAAGCGAAATGGGCGTGCCGTTCAGCGACCGGGCAAGGAAGCCCGCCGCGCAAGCCGCCTGATTTTCATGAGTACTGTTACTGATCCTATTGCTGATTTGCTGGCGCGCGTCCGCAATGGCACGCGGGCGCTGAAGCCGGAGGTGCTGGTTCCGTACTCGAAGATCAAGGCCGAGATCGCACGCATTTTGAAAGACGAAGGCTACATCACCGATTACACCGTCGACACGAGCGGCGCGCGCCCGCAGATCAAGATCACGAACAAGCTCGTGAGTCGATCCAGCGCCATCGCGGGATTGCGTCGCGTGAGCCGTCCTGGATTGCGTCGGTACGTTGGCGCGGACGAAATCCCGCGGGTGCTCGGTGGGATGGGCCTAGCGATTCTTTCAACCTCGCGCGGCATTTTGTCAGGACGCGAAGCGAGAAAGCAGAAAGTCGGCGGGGAACTGCTGGCTTACGTCTGGTAACCAACGAACGTTGTAAACGATTTAACCAATCACGAACTCATGTCACGAATCGGAAACAAAGCAGTGGAGATTCCGGATAAGGTCAAGGTGAACATCGACGACCACGGGTCGATTTCGGTGGAAGGCCCCAAGGGAAAATTGCAATGGAAGCTCCCGCGCGACATCCGGGCGACCGTAGAGGACAACCGCGTGTCCGTCATGCGGCAGGCGGAAACGCGCGGCGTAAAGGCGCTGCACGGGCTTTCGCGCAGTCTCGTTCACAACATGGTGTGCGGAGTTAGTGAGGGTTTCACCAAACAACTCGAGATCGAAGGAGTTGGCTTCCGGGCTGCCGTGCAGGGTTCGAACCTTAATTTGAGCCTTGGCTTCTCGCACCCGGTTCAATTTCCAATTCCAAAAGACATCAAAATTACAGTCGCCGAGAACACGAAAATCACTATTCAGGGTGTCGACAAAAAACTCGTTGGCCAGGTAGCCGCCGATATCCGGCGCTTCTACCCGCCGGAACCTTACAAGGGCAAAGGTGTTCGCTACGCGGGAGAGCAGATTCGTCGCAAGGAGGGCAAGACAGTTCAGTAGGTATGACGGCGACTCGCAAGGCAGCGCGGCAGCGCGTTCATCAAAGGATCAGGAAAAAAGTGGCGGGCACGGCGCAACGCCCGCGCCTGGCCGTGCACTTCTCTGGGAAACATGTTTATGCGCAAGTCATCGATGACGATGCCGGGCGGACGCTGGCCGCTGCGTCAACGAGAGAGCGCTCGCTACTCGGTGATAAAAAAGTGGCGGCAAACCAGGCTGCGGCGGAACTGATCGGCAAAACGATCGCGGAGCGCTCGCTGGCAAAGAAACTCGAGTGTGTGGTGTTCGATCGTGGCGGCTTTTTCTACCACGGCAAAGTGAAGGCACTGGCGGACGCAGCGCGCGCGACAGGATTGAAATTTTAATTCATGGCTTATACACATTCAGGAAGGCGTCCGGACTCGCGCAGAACAGACAAGGCGCCCGCGGCGAAAGGCGACACAACCGAAAAAGTGGTGTTTATCAACCGCTGCGCCAAGGTGGTAAAAGGCGGGCGGCGCTTTAGCTTCAGCGCCTTGATCGTCGCTGGAGATCACGACGGTCGAGTCGGCGTCGGCTTCGGCAAGGCAAACGAAGTTTCGGAAGCGATCCGAAAGGCGTCCGAAGCGGCGAAGAAATCGATGGAAAAAGTTTCGTTGAACGAAAATACGATCCCGCACGAAGTGATCGGCGAGTTCGACGGGGCGCGAGTGTTGTTGCGTCCGGCTTCACCCGGGACCGGAATTATTGCAGGCGGAGGAGTGCGGGCCGTGACTGAAGCGGCAGGTATTCGCGACGTGCTGGCCAAATCGCTCGGCTCAAGCAATCACGCCAACGTAGTGAAGGCGACGATCGTAGCGTTGAAATCACTTCGCCGGAAAGATGAAATCTTTAAACTGCGCGGAATTCCATCTGGCGATGGAAAAGGTGGTCAAAATGATGCGTCTTCATAATTTGCGGCCGCGCCCCGGTTCGCGACATCGCGTGAAGCGTCTCGGTTGCGGCGAAAGTTCGGGCCACGGCAAGACGAGCGGCAAGGGGCACAAAGGGCAGAAAGCGCGTTCCGGGGGGAGCATTCGCCTTGGCTTCGAAGGCGGCCAAATGCCGCTGATTCGACGCTTGCCGAAGCGTGGTTTTAACAATGCGGCTTTTCACCGGCATTACGCAATTGTGAATGTGAGTGACCTCAACGCATTTGAACCCAGCGCGTTGATAAATGAGCAGTTGCTTCGCAAAGCCAATCTCGTGCGAGGCCGGTTTGTAGGAATAAAAATTCTGGGTGACGGCGAATTGAAACACGGTTTAAAAATTGAGGCCGACAAAGTCAGCGCGACAGCGCGGGAAAAAATCGAGAAGTCCGGTGGAACGGTGACGCTGCGCGAGCAACGCAGCTCGCCAACTGATGCGACCTCGCAAAATTCGGCGGCAGAAGAGTCCGCTGACTCTGATGGGCAACCGACGGGGGAGAAAAGAGCGTCCCGAAGATCACCGGGCAAAGCGAAGTCGCGCGGGCAAAAGAAAACATCGCGGAAAACGTAGCTCCGCGAACAGCCGATGTTTCACATTTAGCGGATGGTCTCTGCGTTTCTAAACACGATCAAAATACCGGAGCTGCGCCGGCGCATTTTATTCACGCTGGCGGTGGTGGTGATTGTGCGTCTGGGAGCTGCCGTCACGACGCCTGGTGTAAACCAGGCCGTGTTGCAGGAGTGGTTTCGCACTTCACTGTCGCAGCGGACCGGCGGGGGCGTCGCAGCACTGTTTAATTTGTTCAGTGGTGGAGCGCTTGAGAATTGCGCAATTTTTTCTCTGGGCATCATGCCTTACATCAGCGCATCGATCATGATGCAACTGCTGACCGCTGTAATTCCCCAGCTTGGGCGGCTCGCGCGCGAAGATGG